>JBIKPL010000307.1:0-3974 GCA_044357485.1 Cytophagales bacterium | reverse complement strand
CCCCCGCCAAAAGAACCGCCACCACTGTTTGACCCTCCTCCAAAAGAGCCGCCACCATTATTATTGGTTCTTCCGTTATTCCATTGATCGTTTCGTTGGGTATTATAATCGGTGTTGGTATTGTTTTGGTTGTTGTAACTTGGAGCTGTACTGGGCGATCCTTCACCTCTTCCGCCACGACCATGGTTATCATATTGTGGGGCACTTTGTTGTTCGGTCATGGTTGGCACGCCAGTACTCCCATTGGTTGCGGATCTATTTTGCTGTGAGTAATAATCGTATGTTCTCACTTCATTTCGGTATTGGTTCGGCGTAGGGCTGGCTGTTCCTGCCCCCCTGCTTCCTCTGCCATTATTGTCTTGGCTTGTAGAAGAAGCCCCTTGCGAATTGTCATTTCTTTGTGGCCCAGCATTACCAGCCGGATTACTTCCCGAAGAATTTGAATATGGAGCACTGGCACTACCTCTTGGTCCATTTACATGTGCAGGAGCTGAATTTGAGTTCGTATTGGTTGTATTGTTATTATTGGTAGCGTTATTGTTTTTATTTATGATAATCACCTGATTACCATAAGGATAATAACCACCGTAATAAGGAGAATACCAAGAATTATAGGCGTAAGGAGAATAATAAGGAGAATAGTAAGGGTAATTATAGCAGAAATTACCTCCCCAACCACTATTCCAGATAGAAGAGCCATAGCCACACCCAGCATTATAGCCATACCCTAATCCATAACCAAAACCTATTGAAGATCCCCAACCACCATAATTATTGTATCCAAAACCAATGTAAGGAGACACATTCCAGCCTGAACCATAATTGTAATTATTGTTCCAATTGTTTCCCCATCGTCTCCTTCTTCTTGAAGATGAGGAGTTATTGGATTGGCTATTGTAATTATTGGTAACATAGGTATTGCCAGTGACAACTTTTTCTTTGTTATCCTGCCTTGCCTGAGCGGCATATTTATTTATCAAAGCAGTATCCACTTGCGTAGCACTTTCATTATCGGAAGCATAAGGTTGGTCTTGTGTGAAATTTGGTGTCCAGTAGGTAGGCGCATCTTTAGGTTTGGCTTGTTGCTGTTCAACTGCTTTTAACCTGTCTTTTCTAGAGTAATACATATCATCATTTTCTTGTGCTTCAACTATTGAAGCCAAAAGAAAAAGCAAAATCCCTAGGCTAAAAATTTTCGGAGAAATGATTGGAGCTGACATGGCTATACTATTTATAGGTTTATTTATCAATGGATTAACTAAGAATATTTTTTAATAGTTCGTCCTCGTTTACTAAAACATAATTGAGTTCAATTACAACTATTATAATTTGTATATATTTGCAATTACTTGGGGCTTTACAAATGCCGTACCAAAAATAAAAATTACAATAATTTACCTTGATTCATTTTTAAAAAATGCAGCATGATGGAAGGTAATGTTATTTAATTTATTAAGCAAAAAACTATTTATAAGCTATGAGTCAGGGTGTTTCAAAGAGAAGTGAAGATTATTCTTTATGGTATAATGAGTTAGTAAAAAAGGCCGATTTGGCTGAAAATTCTGCGGTAAGAGGTTGCATGGTCATTAAACCTTATGGTTATGCCATTTGGGAAAAAATGCAACAGGTATTGGATAAAAAATTCAAAGATACCGATCATGTCAATGCTTATTTCCCTTTATTTATTCCGAAATCATTCTTGAGCAAAGAAGCAAGTCATATTGAAGGGTTTGCGAAAGAATGTGCTGTGGTAACCCACTATAGACTCAAAAACAATGCAGACAATACCGCTGTTATTGTTGATCCAGATGCCAAACTTGAGGAAGAGTTAATCGTAAGACCAACTTCTGAAACTGTTATTTGGAGCACCTACAAAAACTGGATTCAATCGTATAGAGATCTCCCATTATTGGTCAACCAATGGGCCAATGTAGTGCGTTGGGAAATGAGGACAAGGTTATTTTTAAGAACCACAGAATTTTTATGGCAAGAAGGCCATACTGCACATGCCACGAGAGAAGAAGCCGTTTTTGAAACCAAACAAATGTTAGACGTTTATGCCGACTTTGCAGAAGATTTCATGGCTTTGCCAGTGGTGAAAGGTGTAAAAACGGAAAATGAACGTTTTGCAGGGGCCGTTGATACCTATTGTATTGAAGCATTGATGCAAGATGGCAAAGCCTTACAAGCAGGTACCTCCCATTTTTTAGGTCAAAATTTTGCTAAAGCATTTGACGTGAAATTTACAGGTCAAGATGGTAAACTTGATTTCGTTTGGGGAACTTCATGGGGAGTAAGTACGCGTTTGATGGGCGCATTGATCATGGCACACTCTGATGATGAGGGCTTGGTTTTACCGCCTAAATTAGCCCCAATTCAGGTGGTTATTGTTCCGATTTACAAAAACCAAGAACAATTAGAGGCAATTAACATTAAAGCAAATGCCATAAAAAAAGTATTGCAAGACAAAGGCATCAGTGTAAAATACGACAACCGTGATACCCAAAAACCCGGTTGGAAATTTGCAGAATATGAATTAAAAGGTGTTCCGGTTCGCTTAGCGATGGGACAACGTGACCTTGACAATGGCACGGTTGAAGTAGCCAGAAGAGATACCAAAGAAAAGCAAACACAAGCTTTAGACGGTATTGAAGACTATATCATTACTTTGTTAGATGACATTCAAACAAACATTTATAACAAAGCTTTGGCTTACAAAAATAGCCATACTACTAAAGTGGATACTTTTGAAGAATTCAAAGCTGTTTTAGACAATGAAGGTGGATTTATTGCTGCACACTGGGATGGCACGAATGAAACTGAAGAAAAAATAAAAGAATTGACGAAAGCAACCATCCGTTGTATTCCTTTAGAGGCCATTGAAGAAGCGGGCGTATGCGTATTGACAGGTAAACCGTCAAACAAAAGAGTTTTATTCGCCAAAGCTTATTAATCGCCATAAATTGATTCGCTCCACACCCCAACATTTGCCATTGGTGTGTGGAGCTTTTTATTTTTTACAATTGTCCGATAAAATATACGGATCAATCAAAGCGCTGCTGTTGGGGAACTTGTAGTACAAATAGCTTCCGAGGTTGAGGTATTGTAATCCACAAAATTATCTTGCAATACCTATTTAGGATGCTGAAAAACTCAATTCACATCATTTGTAAATCATTTTTAGCAAATACACTTAAAATTATGATGCTAAAATGGCCACTCCATTGAAATGATTGGCTAATTCGCTTTGCGTTAGCGGGAGAGGCTTTGTTTGAGCTCATTTTTCTTGTGGGTTGAAGTATCTTTTAATACACTATGATTTGACCACAAGAAAAATAGCGAGTGCCGATCACGCGACCGAAGGGAACGCCCTACGAAATGTATAACTTATCTATTTATCTATGCTATTATAAATCAAACTAGTGCATCCCTTTAATGAATAAAATCAAATACCCTTGCATTTAAACGGTTAAAGCAATAGATTAAATCTCTAAAAATCAATAAATAAACTGTTTTTCAGCAGCCCCTATTTACCCATACCACTCATTCCCGAAGGCACCAAAACATTTTTGCCAAAAAAGATTTGGGCTCAAAAATATTAGCGTTTTTTTAGTCAACACAAAAATTGTATATTCACAGTTTGAAAACAAGCATATAACCATGGCGGACGTAACGGCAGTACAATATGATGAAGATAGTATACGATCTCTAGATTGGAAGGAGCACATAAGGCTTCGTCCGGGGATGTATATTGGGAAATTAGGAGATGGATCGGCCTACGATGATGGGGTATATGTACTGGTAAAAGAAATCATAGACAACTCTATTGATGAGCACGTGATGGGCAATGGCAAAACCATAGACATCAAAGTGACAGAACATAGGGTAGAAGTAAGAGATTATGGTCGTGGTATTCCATTAGGAAAAGTGATTGATTGTGTCTCTAAAATCAATACTGGAGGAAAATACGATTC
>JBIKPL010000306.1:0-3976 GCA_044357485.1 Cytophagales bacterium | reverse complement strand
AAGAACTCCAACAACGGCGGAAAAGCTAACAAGGTGTCACCAACAAATCTTTGTATATAAAACATAAATGTTGTTGGAGAAGAACTCCAACAACGGCGGAAAAGCTAACAAGGCGTCACCAACAAATCTTTGTATATAAAACATAAATGTTGTTGGTGAAGAACTCCAACAACGGCGGAAAAGCTAACAAGGTGTCACCAACAAATCTTTGTATATAAAACATAAATGTTGTTGGAGAAGAACTCCAACAACGGCGGGAAGCCTTACTATTTTGCACTAAGGTAAGCCAAACACAATAATTTAATAGCAGACCTAGTTTTTACATAAAACATTTATATTTTTGTTGATGACTTTATATAAAAGTTAATTTTCTTATTTTATTATCTTAAAAATTTTTAAAAATGTCGGGAGTAAACAAAGTAATTTTATTGGGATACTTAGGGAAAGACCCAGAAGTTAGAGCCTTAGAAGGTGGAAAAAAAGTAGCCAAGTTCTCATTGGCCACCACAGAATACTACAAAGATCGTGACGGAAATCGCATAGAGCAAACAGAATGGCACCATGTAGAATTTTGGGGTGCGTTAGTGGATGTCATTGAAAAATACCTAAAAAAGGGAAGTCAAGTGTATATTGAAGGTAAACTTCGTACCAGATCATACGATGACAAAGACGGCATTAAAAGGTATGTAACCGAAATAATTGGGCAACAAGTTAATTTAGTGGGCAACAAAACCAATGAACAGTCCAATGGCAATGCCACATTGCAGGCGGCACCATTAACCGAATCATTTGTAAATGAGCCAATTCCTGCAGCATTATCTTCTACTGAAGGCGATGGATTGCCATTTTAAATACTTATTGGGGTTGGTGGTATAGCCATCAACCCAATAATTTTGTAGGAGAGAAGCCTATTCTGCTTCAAAAAAATGCTTAGCTTTATCTCGAACTTAAAACAAATCAATTGGAAGGCAGTAGTATTACCCCTGGTGAAACAGGATTGTTTATCGCAACGATGTTGAATATTTTCAACACAGACTTTCTGTTTTATAGTATTTGCAGCTTTGTATTGATTTTATTATTGGTTGGATCGGGTATTATTTCTGGAGCTGAAGTCGCTTTTTTTTCCTTAACCCCCACAGAACGCATCAAATGTAAAACAAGCAATTTGCCTAAAGAAATTAAAATTTTTAAGGTGCTTGAAAATCCCAAACAACTACTGGCGACCATTCTCATCGTCAATAACCTCTTGAATGTTGCCTTTGTTACCCTCTCCACTTATATGACTTGGAAAATAACGGCTATTGGTACTGGCATTGCCTTAAACAAAAACCCAAGCAGTTATGTAATGGTTATGTTAACCGTATTGGTCACTTTTGCCATCGTATTTTTTGGCGAAGTAACCCCAAAAATTTATGCCAACAAACGAAGTATCGAAGTAGCCAAAAGCACGGTAAACTTTGTATCCCTTTCCATTTATTTGTTAAAACCATTTGCCTTTCTATTAATCTCTATGGGCAATTTGGTAGACAAACGTATACAGAAAAAAAAATACATTCTTTCGGTCGATGAAATGAATAAGGCCATCAACATGACCGCCGACCAACATACGACCGAAGGAGAAACCGACATTTTAAAAGGGATTATCAATTTCGGTACCATTTCAGTAAAACAAATTATGACCGTGAGACCCGACATAACTGCGGTCGACATGCATACTTCTTTTAGAGATCTGATTGCACAAATCAATCATTTTGGCTATTCTCGGGTACCCGTATACCACGACAGTATCGACAAAATTGAAGGCGTTTTACACATCAAAGACTTTTTGCCTTATATCCATTACCATGAGTTTGATTGGCATAGCTTAATACGTGATTTGTATTTTATTCCTGAAAATAAAAAAATAGATATTTTATTGAAAGATTTTCAGGAGATGAGGGTGCACATGGCCGTTGTGGTAGATGAATACGGTGGCACGGCAGGTTTAATTACCTTAGAAGATATTATTGAAGAAATAGTTGGCGAAATCAAAGATGAGTTTGATGATGAAGAGGTATTAAATTTCGAAAAAATCAATGAATTGGAATACCTCTTTGAAGGCAAAATATCACTCAATGATTTTTGTAAAATTATTGATACCGAACCCGAGGTATTCAACGAAGTAAAAGGAGAAAGTGAATCTTTAGGAGGTTTATTGTTAGAGCTCAACGCCGGATTACCCAAATCTGGGGATCAACTTGTACACGATAAATATGCCTTCGAAATCATATCAGCGGATAAAAGACGTATTAAAAAAATTAAGCTGACCATAAAAAATTAACATGAAAACCTGCTATCACTTTATTTTACTTGTTTGCATAGGCCTACAATTTCAAGCGTGTACCAATAACGACTACGTACCTAAACAAAAAGGATACAACAGAATTGATTTACCCGTACATGCTTTTACTCCCCTAAAAGGCGACTATCCTTATACTTTTCAATATTCAACACAGGCCATCATATTAAAAGACACCAATGGTTTAGTGGAGCCTTATTGGATCCATGTGTATTATCCACAATTTAAAGCCAGCATAGACATTACCTACAAAAGCTTAACCGGTATTTCGGGCAATCATTACAAAAAACTCATCAACGATGTCAATAGGTTAACGGCCAAACATCAAGTGAAAGCCTCAAAAATAGAAGAAATTGTAATTACTAGAAAAAAAGATGGTAAACGGGCTTTTATGTATGAACTGCAAGGGGAAGTGCCAAGCCCATTTCAGTTTCATATCACCGATTCTACCAACCATTTTTTAAGTGGCGCTTTATATTTTGAAACGGCCACACAAAATGATTCTTTAGCTCCGGTCATTAATTATTTAAAAACAGATTTGTTAAATATGATCAATACGGTGGAGTGGGTGAAATAAATGAGGTGTAACGTTTTGTCATAATACAGTTATTTAGCTTTAAATGATTAAATGATCAATAGCAGTTACATTAAACACATTACTTCGGGCCTATTGCATTGTCTTTGAAACCAGCACCTTAGGAAGCTTACCATTTTTATTACATTAATTTTTTTCTGTGAGCACATTGTCTTTGATCTCAACTGCTTTCAATGATTTTGTATCATTGATTTATCCCAACACATGTTGCTGCTGCGACTCAGCACTTACAAGCCAAGAACAGTATATTTGCTTGCATTGTGATGTTCATTTACCAAAACTTTTTAATCAAACATCGGTGATGCATAAATTTATCGGAAAATTATCTTTCGATCAAAGTTTCGCCCTATACCAATATGAGAAACGAAATCGAATACAATACCTCATTGATGAAATTAAATACAAAAATAACCAAGCGCTTGCTTTATACATGGGGAAAAGAATGGGTACACAATTGCTTGATCAGCATTTTATGGATTATGATGGCATTATGCCCGTTCCACTCCATTCTTCAAAATTAAAACAAAGGGGATATAACCAAAGTGAATTATTGGCCAAAGGAATTGCTGAAGTTAGTGGTTTACCGCTGTTGGTTGATTTACTAAAAAAATCAACGGCGAGTCAATCTCAAACACAAAAAAGCAGGTTTGCACGGTGGACAAATGTACAAACGGTATTTGAGGCCCATGAAAAAGTGAAAGACATGAAAATAATTTTGGTAGACGACGTACTGACTACAGGAGCGACTTTGATTGCCTGCGCAGAATCGTTGATCCAAAAAAATACAGCAAAAGTAAGTTTTTTGGCACTTGCTTCTGCTGTATCATTATAAGTAGGAGCTGCTAAAAAACATTTTATTTGTTGATTTTTAGAAATTTAAGCTATTGTTTTAACCGTTTAAATGCAAGGGTATTTGATTTCATTAAAGTGGTGCACTAGTTTGATTTAAATAGCATAGATAAGCTATTCATTTCGTAGGGCGTTCCCTTCGGTCGCGTGATCGGCACTCGCTATTTTTCTTGTGGTCAAATCATAGCGTATTA
>JBIKPL010000305.1:0-3977 GCA_044357485.1 Cytophagales bacterium | reverse complement strand
ATCACGAAGTAATAATGCTTTTTCAAAAATGTTATTTGACTTTGAAAGGTGGTTTATTATTTGCTTGAAATCAATATCAGAAAAAACTTTGTTGTTGTGTTTTTCTAATTGTTTTTTGAGATTAGCCAATAAATCGGTTTCATCTTTAATGGTTACTTTATCATATCCATTAGCTGCTAATTGACTGATTAAGTTTTGCTCTAATATTAATTCTGATTGTGATGTCATATATAATAAACTGTTTTAATTAACATCTAATTCGTCAAAATCAAATGTTGATTGACCAAATAAATTGCCAAATTTTTCATTAAAATCTTTCCAATTTTTAGAAAGTTTCATTATTGTAACAACTGTAACAATCTGATTATTTAAATTAGGGTGTCCGATATCCTCTGTAAGCCTTCTATGTAAATGCTCTTTGTGTTTGCCGTCCTCATCTTTAGGTGTTAATTTCTTCAATTCTTCTAAAACACCTTTAGGCAATTGTTTATAAATATAAGTGTTCGTCCAAGTACCTACAACAGATGGTTTTAATTTCAAATTAGTAACATTATATTCCCATCCATTTAGTCTAAAAATTTGTTTATAATATTCGTGAGGAAATCTTTGTTGCCAAGGAAGCAATTCTTCAGAAATATACCCTTTTAAAATTTTTTGTAATTCGTCTTGTTCTCTGTCATATTGATATCCTGTAGCTTCGTCAACTAATGCAGTAATTCCTAATTTAGCTAAGCTTCTAACTAATATCTCACACTTTAAAGCAGTATCAAATTGGCTTTTTAGTAAATCTCCTGCTGCTCTAGCTTGTAAATATAAATCTGATACAAGCGGTAAAATATTTGCATCATAACCTTGTTGAGGCTTTCCATTTAATCCCTTATAATCAACTTTATTGATCACCTTCTCTAAGTCTTGATTTATATAGGGTTGTAGGTTTTTTGCATCCATAAAAGTAGGTATTTGATCAATCCTTGCATTCCCTCTTGCTGGTCTGTCTAATGCTTGAAAAACACCACTTTGAGTTATAATTCTTTGACCGTTTTCTAAAACTGCTACAGAAATTTCAGTATCACCTATTTTTAAAATACCTTCGTGTGTAGATTTTAATAATTTACTCATAGTTTTCTAATTAATTAAACAAACATTTTTTGTAATAAACCTTTTTTATATTCTTGTGTGTCTTGTATTTGATTTGAAACTAATTCTATTTTTTCATCAATGGCTGTAAGGAAATTAGCGATTTTAGTTTGTTCTGATAAACTAGGAAAATCAATATATAAATTTGAATAAATTGAAATCCAATGTCTTCCGTGACCACCAACTTCAAACTTTAAATTTTGCATAGCTTCATAAACAAATTTTATGTTGGTGTTTTCTTTAGCTTTTAAAATTTTCATAGCACTTGACTTTGCTTTAAATTGAAAATCAACAAATTGTGTAGCCGTTGTAAAATCATCAAAAATAATTACTGGTAGTTCTTCTTTTTTAAAAATTCCATTCACTTCATCAGTATACCCTAAAATAAAAGTTTTACCTGCTGTCAATACAGGTGTTTCAAAATCACCATTATAATCTGTACTATCAACAAGGTATTTAGTTGGCTGTTCAAAATTTAAACATTCTCCTAAAGTTTTATTTTCCCAATCTTCAAAATCATTACCATTATCATCTTTAAACCTTATTTCTTGGTTGAAGATTTTTTGCATTATGCCTTTTTTGTAGTCTTCTAAAAGTGCTTTCTTTTCTTTTAAAAGGTTTAGTTTTTCATCAATTGATGAAAGAAAATTTGCTATTTTGGTTTGTTCTTTATTTTCAGGAAAAACTACAATGATATTTGCTAAATCTGTTGAATTTATTGAAGGATAATTTGAACCAGTACATTTCTCAATTACTTTATCAACAAATTTTTGATTGTGCAAATATTGAAATAGAAATTTTGAACTTTCATTTGCTCTTAATTGAGCATATCCAGTTGATGCTACATAATCGCCTTCTTTATCAAAGTAAAAATTGTTCTTTTGATAAGGTCTAACCATTTGAAATAGAACATCTTTTTTATTAAGAAGTCTTTGTGCTCTACTTGGTGCTTCATCAAGTAATATTTCATTTTCTTTATGTAACAAACCATTATTAACACTTTCTAAATCTATATAAATAAATTTTTGAGGTAGTTTTTTATTTGAAGGATTAATTACACAAGTTTTTTTAAATATTTTGCTTTCCCAATTACCATCAAACTCTGGAAATCTTAATTTTGGTTGCAGTGTTTCCATATTAAAAAGGTGTTTTAATATTTAACTCATTACAAAAAGATGCAATTGTAGTATCAACATCTTTCATTTTAGCATCTAATGAATGTAACTTTTCTGAAATAGCATCAATATTAATTTCAATAGCTTCTTCAAAAGTGTTTACATAACGAGGAATGTTTAAATTATAATCGTTTGCCTTTACTTCTTCAAGAGTTGCAATATTTGAATATTTTTCAATTACGGTTCTGTTTTGGTAAGTTTCAATAATTTTATCAATGTCTTGTTCTCTTAATACATTTTGATTTTTAACTTTTTCGAAATCGTTACTAGCATCTATAAATAAAATATTTTCGGGAGTTTCTTTACATTTCTTTAAAACCAAAATACAAGTTGGAATACTTGTGCCATAAAATAAGTTAGAAGGCAAACCAATAATGGCATCTATATAATTTCTGTCTTCGATTAGGTATTTACGAATGTGACCTTCGGCAGCACCACGAAATAAAACACCGTGAGGTGCAATACAAGCCATAATTCCGTTGTCTTCTAAATGATGAACCATATGCTGAATGAAAGCAAAATCGGCTTTTGTTCCTGGTGCTAATCTACCGTATTGAGAAAATCTATCATCATTAGAAAATAAAGGATTAGCAGACCATTTGGCAGAAAATGGAGGGTTTGCTACAATAGCTTCGAATTTTAAATTTAGGTGTTGGGGCTTTTCCAAAGTATCTTCGTTTTTAATATCGAATTTATGATAATTGACATCGTGCAAGATCATATTCATTCGACAAAGATTGTAAGTTGTACGGTTCATTTCTTGGCCATAAAACATACTTACTTCTTTTACTTGCTTGGCTATTCTTAATAATAACGAACCACTTCCTGATGTTGGGTCATAAGCTGATTTTAGTTTTGATTTACCAGTAGTAACAATTCTTGCTAAAATTGTGCTTACTTCTTGTGGGGTGTAAAACTCCCCTGCTTTTTGTCCTGCACCTGCTGCAAACTGCCCGATTAAGTATTCGTAGGCATCGCCCAATACATCGCCCTCGGTATTTTCTAAATCGAAATCAATTTCGTCTAACGCTGTTATTATTTTTACAATAACATCGTTACGGTCTTTTGTTGTTCTTCCAATTTTAGTGGAGTTTAAATCTATATCGTAGAATAAATTATCGAAGTCGTCTTGGCTCTCTGAACCCATTGTACTTTTTTCGATATTATTTAAGACATTGGCTAAATCTTCAAGTATAAATGTACTTTGAATTTGTTCTTCATCGTCTTCATTGATAACCTTTGCATTGCCTTTTTTAGCTATGTTTGTGAATAGTTCGGATGGTTTTAAGAAATAACCCAAAGCATCAACCGTTGCTTCTTTTAATGCTTCTAAAATGGCTTTTCCATCGGTGCTGTTTTCGTCTATTTCTTTAAAAGTAATACCATCAGGTTTTAGAAATTCATTTGCTTTTTTTTCTAACTTTTCTGAAAGGTATTTGTAGAAAATAAAACCAAGTATATAATCTTGAAATTGATTGGCTGATATTTTACCTCTTAATATGTTGGCAATAGCCCAAAGCTGTTGCTCTAATAGTTTTTTTTGTTCGTCTGACATTGTTGGCTTTTTATTTGAAGGCCTAAATGTAGGAATAAAATAGAAGTTTTTGTTAAATTATTTTATGGTATCAAGTATCACGGTATCAAAAACACTAGGGTAAATGATAC
>JBIKPL010000068.1:0-10599 GCA_044357485.1 Cytophagales bacterium | reverse complement strand
AAAGGCATTCGTATCAATCATTTTCATAATTACTTTCTATTAAATAAAAATATAAGTGTAGTTGATAATGTTAATAGGGATAAAAAAGGACTAAGTTCTATAAGTGTTTGCCTTGCTCCTTTACGTTGCCTTTCAATATAAATAATATCATTGGGTTGTACATTTAAATTTGATTTCTTCATCCCTTCAATAGTTGACAAATCTATTACCTCGACGGTTGGGTTAGCTAAATCACCACGGATTAGTTTTATATTATAGGACTTTGCTTGATCATCTAGGCCACCTACCATTGCTAAAATTTCAATCAAATGCATTTTTTCACTCAGTAAGGGAACCACTTGTCCACTTAACTTTCCAATACCACCCGCAGCCCCCAAAACAATTACCCTTCTGTTGACACATTTCGTACTCACAAAAACATCTTGGTAAAATTGTGCATACTTTAATTGTAAAACACTATCTAAATGACTCTTGGTAAATCCTTCAACCGCAATAGCACCTACCATAGGTAAAACAACAGTACCATTAGCCAATACATTATATTGTATTGAACCACCCTGAGTACCAGCACCACCACCATTTCCGCCACCAATACCGGTTGTACTAAATTCGGAATTGGGATCCACCAAACGTTCCCCATTATTGGTATAAACTTTAAGTTCAATCAAATCTGAAGGATGAATCAAATAATTACCCTCTGTTTCCGCTATTTTTTTAACTAGCGAATCTCCAACAATAGACTTATCATCGATTGTTTTAAACATTAAATTTTGATTGTATACACCACAACTAGAAAAGCCAATGATGAGCGAACATGCAATAATAAAGTGATTTGGTATTTTCATTAGAATGTTAATTCCTTTTCGATTAGCTCTTGTAACGTAAATAATTCTGCATCTTTCGATGAAATGGTTGGGTTAGAGATTTCCCAATCAATACCCAAGGTTGGGTCATTCCAAATGATACCACTTTCTGATGGTTTGTGGTACCCATTGGTACATTTATAACTTAATATCGTATCCTCAAGTGCAACAAAACCGTGTGCAAAGCCCTCCGGAATATACACCATGTTATGTCTAATTGGATCTAGGATGAAAGTTTCATATTGACCAAAAGTAGGAGAGTTTTTTCTAATATCCACTGCAACATCTAAGGCTTTCCCCAATGATACTTTCACTAATTTCCCTTGTGCATGTGGATTTCTTTGAAAGTGCAAACCTCTTAACACACCCTTATATGAAAATGATTGGTTGTCTTGTACAAATTTTAGATCAAGACCTGCCTCTTGAAATTTCTTTTCACTATAGGATTCAAAAAAAATACCTCTATCGTCTTCTAAGATCTGTGGGAAAATTTCAATAAGACCTTCAATTTTTGTTTTTCTAAACTCCATTCCACTTCGCGGTTTGATTCCCTCAAATTTAAGAGGTTTATTCGAAATAAAAATGAATTTTTGTCTTAGTTTATAATATCTAAGTACTTTTTTACTACTATTTTTTCATCAAATTTTATTTCGGCCAATTTTCTACCATTTAGCCCCATACTATTTAAGTCATTATTATCCAGCTTATACAGTTGAAGCATCTTGGCAGCTAAATCCTGTGGATTCTTTGCTTCACATAATAAACCATTTAGGCCTTCATTGACGGTTTCTTTACAACCTGGAACATTGGTAGTAACAATAGGCTTTGCCAATGCCAGTGCTTCAATTAAAGTTTTAGGAGTACCTTCGCGGTAAGATGGCAACACCACACAATCTGCAGCGTTTATGAAAGGAATTACATCTGAAGTATGTCCTAAATAGTCTATATAACCTTCCTCAATCCAAGCATCTAAAAGCAATTTAGGCACACCTAATTTACTTTCAAAATCTGTAAAACCTAATACTTGAAATTTTGCTTTCACATGTTGCTTTTGCAATAACTTAATTGCTTCGACATATTCAACCAAGCCTTTATCATAAAGTAGTCGTGCGATAAAGATAAATACAAAAGGTTCATTTCGTTGAAAATCAAGTGGTACATAGTGAGTCAAATTCACCCCTGAACCAGGCAAAACATCGGTAATATTTCGATTTATTAATCCATTAGCGATAAACAATTCTTGATCATCAGCATTTTGAAAAAAAACGCGCTTAGGGAACTTGAAGGCAAGCTTATACAGAAATTTAGCAATTTTTGAAACTAGGTTATGATGCAAAAAAATGGTTCCTAAACCAGACACATTATTAATGGTTGGAATGCCTACTATTTGGGCCGCAAAGGTGCCATAAATGTTAGGTTTTACGGTGTATTGTAAAATATAATCAGGTTTAACTTTCAGAAAAATGAACACATATTTGAGTATTAAAAAAAAATCTTTGATTGGATTCGTCCCTTTATTCTCCATTGAAATAGGTACAAACAGACAACCAGCAGCAATTAATTTGGCGGAATAGTCATCAACAGGTGCAATCGCTACGACTTCATGACCTTCAGCTTGAAGCTTTTTGATAAGCCCCATTCTAAAGTTATAAATATTCCAAGACGTATTAATTACTATGGCTATTTTCATAAGTAAAGATATAGTTTATAGTTTACTGAAGTACAAAACTGCTGTAAACTATAAACTGTAAACTAAAGCATTATTTTGCAGCTTCAGCAGGAGCCACTTCACCATTTATGGCAGAAGAATCAACGCCATACACATGCGTATTACCTTCATTAGGGTCTTTAAATTTCGTATTATTGTATTTGCTTCCGCAAGATACAACAGCAAATATGGCCGAAATGACAGTTAAAACTAAGATGATTTTTTTGAATGAAGTCATGGTAAAGGTTGAATTAATGTTAATAAATCAAATTTATAATAATTTCTAATTAGTGAACTACATATTAGCAATAAATCTTTGCATATTTTTTAGATAGATGCGCCTTCTTTCAGTTTTTCAGCATTATCGGCCATGCGCAATTGGTTCATAAATTCGCCAACTTCTCCTTCCATAACAGTCGGTAAATTGTAAACGGTATACCCAATTCGATGATCTGTAACCCTTCCTTGAGGATAATTATACGTTCTAATTTTATCAGAACGATCTCCACTACCCACCATCGTACGACGTTGGCCTGCAATTTCTTCGTTATGTTTGGCTAACTCAATTTCATAAATCCTAGACCTGAGTACCTTCATGGCCCTGTCCATATTTTTAATTTGAGAACGCTCATCTTGACATTGCACCACAGTTCCGGTAGGAATATGCGTAAGTCTAACAGCAGAATAAGTGGTATTTACTGACTGTCCACCAGCGCCAGAAGAACAAAAGAAATCTTTTCTAATGTCACCCATATTCAACACGATTTCTACGTCATCCACCTCAGGCAAAACAGCAACGGAAGCAGCAGAAGTATGTACTCGTCCTTGTGCTTCTGTTGCAGGAACTCTTTGCACTCGATGTACACCAGATTCCCACTTCATCATGCCATAGACATCTTCGCCTGAAACATTGCAAATCACCTCTTTATACCCACCAGAAGTGCCTAAGTTGAAGTCAATGATATCCATTTTCCAACCCATTTTATCACAAAAACGTTGGTACATTCTAAAAATATCTCCTGCAAAAATAGAGGCTTCATCACCTCCAGCACCAGCCCTTACTTCCAAAATAATATTTTTACTATCATTAGGATCTTTAGGAACTAGCATACTTTTGATTTCATCTTCCATTTCAGGAATTTTGGGAAGCAACTCCTCCAACTCACCTTTGGCCAGTTCTCTAAAATCAGGGTCTTTTTCTGTTTCTAAAATTACTCTAGCCTGCGCAACTTTATCCGTAAGGTCTTTATAGGCTTCATAGACCTGAACAATTTTATCAAGGTCTTTGTATTCTTTATTTAAGGAAGAATATCTTTTTTGATCGCTCGCAATATCTTGCTGTACAAGTAAGCGACCAACTTCTTCAAAACGTTCTTTAATTAACTCTAATTTATCTAGTATCATCTCTTTTCAAAACAACGAATTGTAAAGGTAAACAATATTATACTTTGAACAAAGAATTTATGACTGTCGGTTTTTTAACTGCTGCGATCTACAACCTTCTGCATCAAATTTAACGATGAACAATTCTTCAAGTCAAAAATCCACAATAAAATACTGATCAAGTGTCGTAATTTAATTTACAACTCATTCAGAAAAAGTGAAGTATTTTAACACATTAACAACAACTATAATACTAATATTCCGTTTGTAAAAGTTTATTGACCAAATATGATATTAAAAACTCAGCATTTTCTTGAACAATTATTATCTGCAGGAACACACCCAGACCTATCCTCACATGAAAAATTTAGACTAAGATCGCTAAATTTATTTTGTTTGGTTTGTAGTTTAATTCCGCTTGTATATATTTATATGCTTTGGGACACCCCTTTTTATCACTTAAACTATGTCTTTTTGTTTTTTCAAGTACTCTTTTTTTTAAGTATTGTTTTTAACTTTCTACATAAAACCATCTATTCAAAATTGATTTTAGTATTTGCCACTTCTGTAAGCGTAGTAGTTGTCTCGTGTATCACAGGGTTTGATTCAGGGTTTCACTTATATATATACGCTGCGCCATTATTTGTTTTTCTACTATTTAAATTAACAGAAATCAAATTTATTCTCATTTCAATTTGTATCTATTTCACCTCCTACCTGTTGATTTTTGTTAATAAAATATATTTTAGTCCGCTTTACCACTTTGAAAAACACTTTATAGTTGACCTACTATATCCTATTAACTTAATTATGAACTTCACTTTATTGCTGTGTTTGTTTTACAGTTACACCAAATTTTATTTCATTATGGAAAAAGATTTACTTGAAAAACAGAGCAATTTAATCTTAGAAAACAATAAAAGAACGCAATCAGAACAGCAGACGCTAAAATTATTTAAAGATTTGTCACAAAGTTATACAAATCTAGAAAAATTCAGTTTTATAGTATCCCATAACCTACGAGCACCATTAACTAATATTTTAGCATTATCTCAACTAATTGATGAAGGAAAAACAGACATTGAAAGTAAAACGATAATTGATAAAATCACGTATTCTGCGCATCAATTAGACAATGTACTCACTGATTTAAATTATATTTTAAAAATTAAAACACAAAAAATTGACACAAAAAATTGGTGTCATATCGATGTGATGATACAAAATATTCAGGATAAAATCGCTATAACATACCCAAATATAGCAATTCAATATAAATTATCCTTTGATAAAAACCACAAACTCTATGCTGTTCAAATGCTATTAGAAAGCATCTTTTACAATATTTTTGAAAATGCTATAAAATTCAGAAATGAAACCAATGATTTATGTATTGAAATAAAAGTGATACAAATCGATGATACCCATCAGATTTCAATTCAAGATAACGGTATTGGGATAAACTTACAAAAGCAACAGGATCGATTATTTACTTTATATGGTAAATGCAACAGTAAAAGTACAGGAAAAGGCTTAGGATTGTACCTTGTTAAAACGTATACAGAATTAATGAATGGTAGCATTGCGATAGAAAGTAAAGAAAATGAATTCACTAAATTAACCATTACCTTATAACAGCGTTATACCAAAATAAATAACAGGCCATACCAGTTTTGTTATTTGTATTGGTATAGACCAGCGGGGACTAATCTTTACTATTTCTTTTTTTCCACGCCTCTGATTCAAATATTTTTTCTTTAGCAAATAATTTATCCCACCATGTTTTTACCGGCTCAGGTGGACGAATACTTTCATTCATCACCTTTTTAATTTCTGCAATTTCTTTTGCATCAATCTTATATTGATATTTACCTTTTACACTTTTCAATATCATACTATCTTCACATAATTTGCTATTATCCCCATTTTAACCTTTACATTCTATAAATTCAGGAAATATTTGATTTTTAAAAATATCTTCATTTTTTTCTGGGTAACCATCATCAATATTTTTTACCAAAGTTTTTAATCTCAGTTCATAAGCTACATAATTTAACTCTTCAAATGTCAAGGGAGCATATACACTGTTTTGCCAATATTCTCTGTCAATTGGCTCACTCACTCCCATAAAAAAGAAAAACCAACGACCATTTATTTTAGCTCCGCCAAAATCATAAATATTATCACTAGGGTCATTTTTCATTCTTGATCTTGAATCAATAATTGTAGTAAATATTCGAGTACTATCTTTATTAAAAATGAAAATATTACTTAATTGCCATTCATCACAAAAAATAAATTTCGTGATGGATAAACTATCTTTTATCCAGACATTTAAACTATCATTGACAGATTTAAATAGTTCTTTATATACTTTATCATTAGTTCTTTGATGATTTTGAAACAACTTAATATCATTTACAAGAACATCTTTTTTCTCATTACATGATATAATGAGAAGTTGTAATAAAATTAATAAAATATAAATTCTACCTTGGTGCAACATATCCGGGCTCTTTAATTGTTTGTGCTTTAAATCTCCATTCATAACTAGCATCATAATGTGTACCGAGACAATTTATGTTCATATCTGAAGTTGGGATACATATTCGTCCGTATTGACCATTTTCAGGAGCCCAACTTAACCCAGGTACCTCACATTGTGGCGCAATTCCAACTTGTTCCCAAATCGAGGAGTTAGTTTCATCAGTTCCATACTGCCTAACGGTTTCCTGGGTCGTGCATGATGTCCCATTGAAGTTTGGTAATGGTTTGTTGACCGCGATAATCCATGAGGTTAGTTGAAATATCTCCTTTTTCTAAATCATTGTATTGGCAAAAAAAGCCAAATCTTGAAGGATTTGGCTTTTTAGGGTAACAAATTACAAAGCAAATACTAGTCTACATTGTCATGTAAAAACTTGTTATTACCCAAAATTTCATTGTCATCATTTAAGTTAAACTTAGAAATATTTCTTTCAGAAGAATGAGGTACATCTTGAAGATTTACATTTTTACGTAAATATGCAGGTACTTCTAATTTGTCTTTGTAATCTTCCGTCGTAGAATTCCAGCTATTTTCACTTAATCTTTTTAATCTTTCAAAACGACGTTGCGCATCTAATTCTAATGCTCTTCTTTTCATTTCAATTTCATCGTTCAAAGATTTTTCAGTTGACGATTGCGCTGATGCGGAAGAATAATCATTGCTTGAAAAATTATCAAGTGGCAATACTACTTGATTACTGGCTTGAGGTTCTACAACATCCTCTTTTGAGTAGTCCCATACAGAAGCGGATGTTGTATTTTGGCTTTCTGAAGCGGGCATATTAATTTCAAAAATGATAGACTCACTTGTGCTTGTTTCAGCAAAATTATTAGTCACTTCTTGTTTCACTTCATTTTCTCTAACCACTTGAGGAGGAATCGGATTCACGATTGGTTCTTGCTCATTGTTTGGAGATAGGGTCGCTGCTTTGGCAGCTGTAAAAGCTTCAAATTCTTCGAAAATACTGATTTGTTTCGTTTTATTTGATTCTAAATCAATGACTGTTTTGTTTGGCGCAACAAATTCCGATACTTGTGTTGGCGCTGGCGCTGCTTGCGTTAATACGATAGGCGCAGGATTGTTGTATTCTAACCCTTCGAAACCTGTTGCAATAACCGTTACTTTCACGCTGTCGCCCAAAGATGAATCTGTTAATTCACCGAATTTCAATTCGTCATATTCACCATCAGCAGCAATTTGAATGTATTCAGCAATTTCATCCATTTCATCCATCCCTAACTCATGGTCTTCTCCATAAGCCACACAAACCAATAATTTTTTTGCACCTCTGATCGATACATTATTTAACAAAGGAGATGTTAAGGCTTCCGTAGTTGCTTTAATGGCTCTTCCTTCGCCTGAAGCAATACCAGAACCCATTACCGCTGCACCAGAATTTTTCATGACAGCCGTAACATCGTTAAAGTCAACGTTCATCGTGTGGGTAACAGTGATGATTTCTGCAATACTTTTAGCGGCATTGGTCAATACCATATCGGCTTGTGCAAAAGCATTACGAAGGGTAAGGTTTTTATGGATTTGTCTTAGTTTATCATTCAAAATCATGATAACCGTATCACAATTTTTCTTTAATTCTACGACAGCGGCTTCCGCAATGCTCAGTTTTTTCTTTCCTTCAAAACTAAATGGAAGGGTTACGATGCAAACCGTAAGAATATCAAGTTCTTTAGAAATTTTCGCGATTACCGGAGCAGCACCTGTACCAGTTCCACCACCCATACCAGCAGTAATAAATACCATTTTAGTATTTACAGCAAGCATTTCACGAATTTCTTCTCTACTTTCTAAAGCCGCTTCCGCGCCAACTTCAGGATTTCCACCAGCACCTAAACCTTCGGTAAGGTGAACACCTAACTGTAATTTATTGGGTACAGGACTCGCTTTAAGGTGTTGAGAGTCGGTGTTACAAACAACGAATTCAACATCTTTAATGCCTAAACTATACATGTGGTTTACAGCATTGCTTCCACCACCACCTACACCTATAACTTTGATGATAGACTTTTGAGTGCTCGGTAATTCAAATTTGTACATGGTATTATGTTTTAATGTTTTAAATTAATTTTTAAATATTATATAGTATCGAAGGATTAATATCCTGTTTTGTTATCGTCATAATCATCCATCAATAAACCTTTCATTTTTTTAGTGAGGTCATTGAAATAAGTACTTCCTGCATTTTTCTTTACAGGTTTTTCTTCTGGGATTGATTCATTTTTGCTTAAGGCCAATTTTTCAGCGTACTTATTTTCGCGTTCATCAATGGCGGTAAATCCGGCCAACACTAAACCTACTGAAGTTGCATACATTGGGCTTTTCACACTTTCAACTTTGCTTTTGCCTAAATGTTCGTTAGGATAACCAATTCGCGCATCCATCCCAGTCATGTATTCACAAAGTTGTTGTAAATGTTGTAATTGAGAACCACCACCTGTAATGACAATACCTGCGGCTAGTTTTTTACCATAACCAGAACTGATAATTTCAGAATGCACCAATTCAATAATTTCTTTGATTCGAGCTTCTATGATATTGGCTAAATTTCTAATAGAAATTTCTTTTGGAGCCCTATTTCTTAAGCCTGGAATCGAAATTATTTCATTTGGATTAGCCAGTTCAGCCAATGCTTTCCCAAATTTAGTTTTCAATAATTCTGCTTGATTGTTCAATACCTGACAACCATCTTTGATGTCAGCCGTGATGATATTTCCACCTAAAGGAATCACAGCCGTATGCCTGATAATGCCTTCGTGAATAATGGCAATATCAGTTGTACCACCACCTATATCAATCAAAGCCACTCCGGCTTCTTTTTCTTCCTCGTCAAGTACCGCCATGCTTGAGGCAATAGGTTCTAAAATCAGGTTTTCAACTTCAAGACCAGCACGTTTTACACATTTAAAAATATTACCCATGGCAGCAGTTTGGGCAGTGATAATATGAAAATCGGCTTCTAATCTTGACCCTAACATCCCAACAGGATCTTTGATGTCTTCTTCGTAATCGACAATAAAATCTTGTGGTACTACATGTAGAATTTCACAACCTGGGGCGGTTACAATTTTGTACATATCGTTGGTCAATCGTTTAATATCATCCACAGAAATCTCTTCTTGTGCCGATTGTCTGATAATGCTACCATGGTGCTTAGAGCTTTTGATATGTTGGCCAGCAATGCCAACATTTACGACCCTAATATCAATCCCAGATTGTTCTTCTGCTTCTTTGATGGCAGTCTGGATTGCCGCAATGGTTTTATCAATATTTACCACTACACCTCTCATCACGCCTTCAGAGACAGACTTACCCATTCCCAAAATTTCGAGTTTGCCATACTCATTTTTGCGACCAACTATCACACAAATTTTAGTTGTGCCAATGTCAAGTCCTACTACAATTTTATCGTTTTGCATTTTGTGTTTTTGCTAAATTTATTCACAAATAATTTGATCCTTAAAAGCTACGCTTATGCTCTTATAGGTATCCCAACCTTTAAGAGGTAATATATCTTTGTATGCTACTTTAATCTTTTTTAATTTATTTTCTGGTTGATCAAATCCTCCATATACAATAATTTGATTTCCAATTTGAGGATAAATGGTCACATGTGGTGTGGTATCATTTACCGACTCAATATCAATTTGAATTTCTGACATCAATGCTTTAAGAAACTCATCTTTGTCAATAATTTTCAACATAGTCAACAGCTTTGCCTGTACAGTATCTTGGTCAAATTTTGCATTGATTAATTTATAAGCATAATCTCCGTCAATTACTGGCACCCTAGCCGTGAATTTTTCAGAAGTTGGAAACACTTTTCCTTCATCACTGATGTACCAACTCCCATTTAATTTAGTCAATAAGCGCGCAATTGGCCGACGTTGTTTAACTTTTACATGCAAGTCGCCGTGAATGTCTCTGTACACTTCGGCACTTTCCACCAGCTTATTCGCTTTAACTCTTTTTTCTAAATCCTTTAACCTTACAACGGCATAACTTCTGCCAATCAAGGGCTCTCTATTGTTTAAAGTCATTAAGTCGTTCACGTCTTTTTCATCAATAAAATAATTATCATA
>JBIKPL010000304.1:0-3989 GCA_044357485.1 Cytophagales bacterium | reverse complement strand
AAATGGTATCAATTTGTTATTGTTCAACCTTCGACCTTCCCGTCTAAAAACGGGACGCGATACCGGGCTACGCTATACCCCGAAATGGTATCAATTTGTTATTGTTCAACCTTCGACCTTCCCGTCTAAAAACGGGACGCGATACCGGGCTACGCTATACCCCGAAATGGTATCAATTTGTTATTGTTCAACCTTCGACCTTCCCGTCTAAAAACGGGACGCGATACCGGGCTACGCTATACCCCGAAATGGTATCAATTTGTTTATTGGTAATCTTCGACCTTCCCGTCTAAACGGGACAAGATACCGGGCTACGCTATACCCCGAAATGGTATCAATTTGTTATTGTTCAACCTTCGACCTTCCCGTCTAAAAACGGGACGCGATACCGGGCTACGCTATACCCCGAAATGGTATCAATTTTGTAGCGGAGAGAGAGGGATTCGAACCCTCGGAACAGTTGCCCGTTCGGCAGTTTAGCAAACTGCTGCTTTCGGCCACTCAGCCATCTCTCCTTCACCTATAAGGTTTGCAAATATGTCTGATTGAATTGGATTATGCAAGTATTTTTTTTAATAAATTACAATTCACAAATACATCACTTAGACTTTATTTGATAATCAAGCATTTAAAACTAGTTTAACTTTTGTGTCGCATTTTTATATTCCTTAGTTATATTTGTAAAAAACAATTTCAATGCATTTTAACAAGCCATTATCAAATATTGAATACTACTTGCTTTTATGTTTTGGCATTTTTTACCTCTGCTATTTTATACGTATGGCCTATATAGGCTATCAAATGAAGGCCAATTTCAAATATGTTGTATTAAAGTTTTTCCTCCGATCCATTTATTTTTCTTTAATATTAATGGCCATTCTCTCTCCTTCCTTTGGTGATGTAAAAAAAGAAATTACCATTTCTGAAAAAGAAATTTTCTTTTTAGTAGATGTTTCAAGATCGATGTCTGTAAAAGATGTACAACCAAATCGATTAATTAAAACGAAGCAAACTTTAATTTCAACAATTAAAGGTATTAATGCAGACAAAGTAGGTTTAATCATATTTGCCAAGGACGCCTATGTTCAATGTCCGCTTACAAATGACAAAGAAGCAATACAAATGTTTGTTGAAACCGTAAATGAAGACTTATTGATGGAAAAAGGGACAGATTATAGCGTAGCTATTTCCTTAGCCATAGACAAGTTAGTTCAAACGAAAACCAAAGAGTCTACGGCAAAAATCATTGTACTCTTTTCAGATGGCGAAGATTTCAGTCAAAATACAGAAACGAGCATTTCACTTGCCAAAAGAAAACATATCCCTATTTACACGGTAGGCATTGGCACAGAAAAGGGTGAAAAAATACCCTTTAACAAAGGATATGCCTTAGATGAAGACGGCAATTATGTATTGAGTACACTTCAAAAAAAACAACTCAAAAACATTGCTCGTCAAACAGGAGGAAAATATTATGAAATAAATGACCACTTTAATGATGGAGATCGGTTATTGAGAGATATCGATTTACTCAAAGGAATTGTAACCGATACAAAAATGATCAATGTCACAGCAGACAAATACTTTTATTTTATATTTATCGCATTGGTATTGATTATATTTGATGTATTAGTCACCTTTAAAACCATCAAATTATAATTGAAAATAACAATTTCCATATTATTATTTATTAGTTTTCTATCTAAATTCAATATGATAGACAATGAGAATAGGCTAAAAAGCTTGGCAAAAGAAGCCAATCTTTATGGAAATTATTCCCTTGAAATCAATTATTTACAGGAATTAATTGAACAAAACAAAACCAACCATTCGCTCATATTTTTAAATTTAGCACATGCCTATTTTAACAACAATCAACTCAAAGATGCTGCTATTCAATACGAGCATTTAATTTCAAATAGCCAAGATTTAACAATAAAATCAATAGCATGGCAACAATTAGGGGTAATTGAGGCTTATAAATTTAGATTTCATATCGACAAAAAAAACAATTCAAAAGCCGAAATCCATTACATCAAATCTTTATCATTTTTCAAAAATGCCCTAATGGCTAATCCTTCCAATAATAACGCCAGGTACAATTTTGAATTACTTAAAATTCATCCATTAAAATTTAAAAAACCAAAAACTTTATTACCTCCTCCTCAAAAGAAAAAATCATCGCCTAAAAACAAATCATTTAACAAAGAAGAGCAACAGGACGATGAAGGGAAAAAAATACCTGGAGGAGAAGACGGAACCGACTTTAAACCTGACGACTCAGGAACAGAGAAACAGCCCTCTCCTACCTCAAAAGAAGGGAATGGCGAAGGAAAAAAGACTTTACCAAGCAAAGAATCGGCAGCTAAATCGACTGAAAAACTTCCTGGAAAAACAGACGACAAAGGAACGATGGCTGGAGGATTGACACATCAAAATAATGGGCAAGCCTCTGAAAAAGGAAAAGAGGGAAAAATTCAAGTAGAGCATAAAATTCTAAAAGAAAAACCTCAGCTCAACAAAGACAAACTTAAAAAGATGAATTTAAGTCTTCCTGCTGCTGAAAAACTATTAAACAACATGAAAATGGCCGAGAAACAATACATCCAACAACAAAAGAGACCAAAAGTGAAACACCAATCAAAAAATGAATCATTATGGTAAACAGATACTTAAGCTATTAAAATTTATTTTTTCAGTAAAACACCTCACATTTTTCATTGCTTATTTTTTAACATTTAAAGCAAACATAAACCCTCAATCCACCACTTATTTAGTATTTTTTTCTTATTTTCGCAGTCTATTAAAGCTCATTTTCAAATTACAATACCGTTATGTCATTAAGAGATAAATATCAACCCATTATAGGCCTAGAAGTTCACTGTCAATTACTCACTGAAAGTAAAGCTTATGCTAGTGATTCTGCTGAATTTGGTAATTTACCTAATACAAACGTGAGTGTAATTACCTTAGCACACCCAGGTGCTTTACCCAAAGGCAATAAAAAAGCGGTTGAATTTTCGATTAAAATGGGTTTGGCCAGTGGTTGTGAAATCAATCGTTTTAATTATTTTGATAGAAAAAATTATTTTTATCCCGATCTTCCAAAGGGATATCAAATTACCCAAGACAAAGAACCAATTTGTAAAGGAGGAAAGGTTGTCATCAAAACTTCAGAAGGTGAAAAAACAATTCACTTGACAAGAATTCACATGGAAGAAGATGCCGGAAAATCAATGCACTTGGCCGAAGAATTCGACACGCTTGTTGACTATAATCGTGCGGGAGTTCCCTTGATTGAAATTGTTTCTGAACCTGACTTAAGAACTTCTGAAGAAGCCCATGCTTTTTTATCTGAAATACGAAAACTGGTTCGTTATTTAGAAATCTGTGATGGCAATATGGAAGAAGGTTCTATGCGTTGCGATGCCAATATCTCGGTGATGCTAAAAGGGGCTGAAGTATATGGCAAGAAAGTAGAGGTTAAAAACATGAACTCTATCAGAAATGTACAAAGGGCTATTGAATATGAAATTGATAGACAAATTGAACAATTAGAAATTGGGGCAATTATTCCTTCTGAATCAAGAACATTTGATGCTACTACAGGAAAAACGTTTAGCATGCGTAACAAAGAGGAAATGAACGATTACCGTTATTTCCCAGAGCCTGATTTACAACCTATATTGATTACTGACGAATGGCTTGCAGAAATCAAAGCGACGATGCCTAGCCTCCCACATGAGTTATTTGCTAAATTCACCAAAGCGTATGCCTTGTCGGTATATGATGCACAAGTATTGACCGATTCAAAAGAAATTGCTTTATTTTTTGAAGAAGTTTGTAAACATACCAATCATTATAAAGCGGCCTCTAACTGGGTAATGGGTGCGGTGAAATCATATTTAAATGAATTAACCTTACACATTAGCCAATTTCCGATTTCAGCACAAACTATTGCCGCACTGATTGCCTTGGTTGATGATGGA
>JBIKPL010000067.1:0-10657 GCA_044357485.1 Cytophagales bacterium | reverse complement strand
GAAACCAATTCGGCCACACGTTTGGCTAATTCAGCAGGAATCTTTTCTAATACCAAGGCGAAGCAGCCTATTGTTTCAAGCAACTGCGCATCTTCCAATAATTTTTGGGCCTCTTCCTCCACTTTAGCGCGGACAGAATAAGTACCAAACTTATAAATAGACTGGGGAGTTAAACCCAAATGGCCCATTACAGGCACACCAGCACTTAATATACGCGTTACAGATTCTCTAATTTCACTGCCCCCTTCTAATTTAACAGCATGAGCACCCGATTCTTTCATGATTCTGATGGCAGAGCGTAAAGCTTCGGCAGAATTACCTTGGTAAGAACCAAAAGGTAAATCAACCACAACTAACGCCCTTTCGACCCCACGAATAACAGAAGAAGCGTGGTAAATCATTTGGTCTAAAGTAATTGGCAAAGTGGTTTCATGACCCGCCATGACATTGGAAGCAGAATCACCTACCAAGAGTACATCAATACCAGCACTATCAAAAATTCGAGCCATAGAAAAATCATAGGCAGTCAACATTGAAATCTTCTCTCCCCTACTCTTCATCTCCCGCAACTGGTGCGTTGTCATTCTTTTGATTACCGACTGATGTACCGACATTGACTATGTTTTTTTTTCTGATTGAATATCAAAGATAAGTAAATTAGTTTTCAGTTCACAGTATTTCAGTTAACGGTTTTCAGTTTAGCAATCAGCGTATAGCGCTCAGAAACATTTTCGTGCAAACCAATAAACTAATAACCACTTAAACTGAACCGAAAACGCTAAACTAAATCTAAAACTAAACTTGAAAACTCTCGACCGAAAAAATTGTCTATATATACAAAATGCTTATATTTGCGAGTTGTAGAACCTAAAAAATTCCAAA
Source organism: Cytophagales bacterium (assembly GCA_044357485.1). Classification (GTDB taxonomy): domain Bacteria; phylum Bacteroidota; class Bacteroidia; order Cytophagales; family UBA9547; genus CALPQG02. The sequence continues at coordinate 9,775 of JBIKPL010000067.1, read as the reverse complement.
AGAAATGAGTTTTATTGAAGAAATTTATGCCCGTCAAATCTTTGATTCAAGAGGCAATCCTACTATTGAAGTTGATGTAATCACTGAAAATGGTGTATTAGGCCGTGCTATTGTTCCATCTGGAGCATCTACAGGAAAGCACGAAGCTGTTGAATTGAGAGATGGCGATAAGAATAACTATGGAGGAAAAAGCGTATTGAAAGCCATTTCAAACGTAAATGATATTATTGCTCCAGAATTGAATGGTGCTGACATTTTCGAACAAAACTTGATTGACAAGTTGATGATTGAACTTGATGGTACACCAAACAAAGCAAAATTAGGTGCAAATGCCATTTTAGGTGTTTCATTGGCTGTAGCTAGAGCAGCAGCAGAAGAAGCAGGCCAATCACTATACCGTTACATCGGTGGTGTAAATGCCAATACACTTCCAGTACCTATGATGAACATCTTGAATGGTGGTTCTCATGCCGATAACTCTATCGATTTTCAAGAGTTTATGATTATGCCAGTAGGTGCAGAATCATTTACCCATGCCATGAAAATGGGATCTGAAATTTTTCATACCCTTGCGAAAGTATTAAAAGACAGCAAATATTCAACTAACGTTGGAGATGAAGGTGGGTTCGCACCAAACATTCCATCGAATGAAGAAGCAATTGAAATTGTATTAAAAGCAATTGAAAAAGCAGGCTACAAACCAGGTGACGATGTAATGATTGCTATGGATGCTGCTGTTACTGAATTTTATGATGAAAAAACTGGTCTATACCATTTCCATAAATCAAACGGCATGAAGAAAAATTCTGACGAAATGGTTGACTATTGGGCTGAATGGGTAAACAAATACCCAATCATTTCAATTGAAGATGGTATGGCTGAAGATGACTGGTCAGGTTGGAAAAACTTAACAGACAGATTAGGTAAAAAAGCACAATTAGTAGGAGATGATTTATTTGTTACGAACGTAAGTAGATTACAAAGAGGTATTTCTGAAGGCATTGCAAACTCTATATTGGTAAAAGTAAACCAAATCGGAACTTTAACTGAAACCATCAATGCGGTGAGTTTGGCACAAAAAAACAGCTATACTTCTATTATGTCTCACCGTTCAGGAGAAACAGAAGATACCACTATTGCTGATTTAGCAGTTGCCTTAAACTGTGGTCAAATCAAAACTGGTTCTTGTTCTCGTTCTGACAGAATGGCTAAATACAACCAATTACTTCGTATTGAAGAAGAATTGGGTGATACCGCTTATTTCCCAGGCAGAAAATTTAGATAGTAATATTTTAGGGTATTGGGTATTGGGTACAGAGTACAGAGTACAGAGTACTGGGTATTAGGTATTAGGTACAAGGTACACAATAGCAAGTACAAAAAATTGGGTACAAAGAATAAGGTTTAAGCACTTTGTTCTTTGTACCTTTTTTTATAGGGAACAGGGTATTAGGTACAAGGTACACAGTACAAGGTACAGAGTAGCAAGTACAAAAAATTGGGTACAAAGAATAAGGTTTAAGCACTTTGTTCTTTGTACCTTTTTTATTTACAAAATACTAGGTACATTGCATTTGAAATTAGGTACTGATTACTTAATTGTCTATACTCAATTCTCTGTACTCAAGACACTGTACCGTTTACTCTGTACTCAAGACTCTGTACTCAAGACGCTGTACTCAAGACGCTGTACCCAAGACCTTATTACCAACAATGAAACCCTATCTTCTTTATATCAAAAAAATAGCGAGTAATTTTTACATCATGACGGTGTTATTGTTTTTGGTATGGATGTTTTTTTTCGATACCAATGATTTTATCACGCAATACAATATGCGTCAAAAGCTAAGTGACATCGATGAAGAAAAGAAGTATTACAAATCAAAAATTGAAGAAGTCAAAGAAGACAGGAAGGAACTGTTAGAACAACCAGCACTTTTAGAAAAATTTGCACGAGAAAAATACCTCATGAAAAAACAAGGGGAACAATTGTTTATTTTAAAAGAAGTAAAGCAAGAAGAAGAAGAATAAAAGAAAGCATTTTTAATATAACTTGTCCGCTGTGGTGGAGTCTTGATTTTCGTTGGTTACTTTTATATCAAGTGAATTAAGTGACAAAAGATAGAATTATAGTGAGAATTAATGGGTAAGCGATTTTTAAGCATCTTAAGTTCAAGTAACAAATGCATCAATTAGATTTAGAAAGGTAATAAATATTTAAAACAGGAAAGGAATTCGAAAACTCCTTTCACCACTAGTTTAAGTCTTCCGTTCACTGGATCAAGTCTTGAGCTTTTGCGAAGACTTGCGCAAGACAAACTGCAGACATAATCTATTGGGGGAAACTATCCTGTGGTCGGCTTGATGTACATGAATACCTCCAAGAATCACTATTTCGAATTAATCATAGTTCAGTGTCAGGTACTCGGCATTGGCGGTATGAAGTTGCTTATCGTTCATGAGAAAATAATTTTAAACACTTTTTGTGTAACATCTTTCGCAGAACTATAACTCCTTTCTCAAAACGCCTAACAATATATTACTTTTTCATGAAACAAAGTTCTCTTATATTTGTTTAATCATTGTAAAAAAGACCATATATGAGTAATACATTAAACATTGGAAGCAAAATAAGTACCCTCAGAAAGGAAAAAAGCTGGTCACAAGGAGATTTAGCTCAACAAATTGAAGCCTCTCGTGAGATTATCGGCAAATATGAGCGCAATGAAAATTTACCTTCTATTGAAATGGTAACCAAAATGGCTAAAGCTTTTGGGGTAACTGTGGACTTTTTAATTGGAGAAGGCGAAAATGCTTCTTATGACAAAGAAACCGTTGACCGTATTAACGATATTCAAAAAATGGATATCAACACCAAAGGGATTTTATTTAATGTAATTGATACTTACATTCAGAACTTTAAAACAAAACAGGCATTTAAATAAAACAGTAAAGCGATGAGCATTCAAATCATAAAGGGAGGCAATGGACAACCCACAGGGGTTTTCATTCCTATGAATGACTGGGAAGTCATGAAAAAAGAAAACAAGAACCTGGAAGCATGGGAAGAATCTGCAAAACAAACTGCTCCTTCTGTGGCTTCTTTAAGAGGTAAACTAAATTTATCTAAAGAGCAATACGAAGATTTTCAACAACATATTAAAGATTCAAGAAACGAATGGAAGTAAACTATTTGCTCGATACCAACACCGCTATTGATTATCTTGACAATAAACTGCCCTCACATTCGGCTGAACTAATAGACTCCATTCCAATTTACATTTCTGTGATTTCAAGAATGGAACTGCTCATTTGGCCGAATGCTTCTTTTGAACATTTACAGGTACTTAATTTATTTATCAAAGCTTCTTTTGTCTATAACCTAGACGAAGCCATTGTTCTCAAAACCGTCGAACTTAGAAAAGCCTACAAAATAAAACTACCTGATGCCATTATTGCAGCTACAGCAATTGTATTTGGGTTAACACTTATTTCCCGAAACCTCAGAGACTTCAACAAAATAACCGACTTAAAAACTATTGATCCGCATACACCACTAGTTTAAGTCTTCCGTTCGCTGGATCAAGTCTTGAGCTTTTGCGAAGACTTGGTTCTACCATGATTAAAGTCTTCCGACTTGAGTTATCATTAGTCAAAATATAAGATTTCAATCAAATATTCTTTCATTCCTGCATAGTTTTTTGCACTGCTATATAAATATTCTTCTGGAACTTAAAATTAATACCGCAAGTCTGAATACTTTTATTTATACTTGGCACAAGTCTTCGCAAAAGCTCAAGACTTGCGCAAGACAAACTGCAGACATAATCTATTGGGGGAATTTATGATTTACTCTGGAAATATGAATGCTGATGTATTCATGCTGTTTTTATCTCAACTAATTAAAAATAAGGTCCGCAAAGTTTATTTGATTCTAGATAATTTAAGAGTTCATCATAGTAAAGTAGTGAAAGAGTGGTTAATAGGAAAAGAAGCAAAATTAGAGTTATTTTATCTACCTTCTTATTTTCCAGAGAAAAATCCAGATGAATATTTAAACTGTGATTTAAAACAAGGTTTATCAGCCAAACCAGCACCCAAAACTATAGAAAAGCTACAAGAAAATGTAGAAAATCACATGAATATGCTAGCTGAAAATCCTGAAAGAGTGACGAAATATTTTACACATAAGGATATTCAATATGCAGCCTAAATTAAATTACGATAAATAGCCGTCGGGTTAATAGATAAATGGATTGAGATTTTTCCCCCGCTTGGTCCGCGTCAAATGTAGGCCTTATACCCTATCTAAGTCGATTTAAAATCATGGTCACAAAAAAGAACTTTAGACATTAAGTCATTTTAATAAACCCGATATACTTTCAACAGTCATCGTAAAACGCCACCCCTAACCTCTTGAATTGGTTTATGCCTTCTCTCCCACCAATTTTCTTTTCATGGGAGAAACCATCACGATTAAATTAAATATCGCCATGATGATGGAACACATAAACAAGAAGTGTTCTTTTGACCTTACGGACGCAATTTCATTATTGGTTTGTTGGTCAAAAACACCTAAAATTTTAGTCATTGAAATCACATAACGTGTTTTGTTTTTAAGAATAAGTTCATTCATCTGTTTCACCTTTTCTTGATTGGTATATTTTTGACTTAAGATTGTGCTAGACACACACACCTTATTGAAATAATTATTGGCCTTGTCAAAAAGATCAGAAACCCTCTTTTTCTCTTCTTTTTTCAACCTAGATTCATGCAAATGGTTAAACATCACTTTCTTAGAAACAGGGTATTCTTTTAATAAATCAATAAGCTCTACAACATAATTGGCTTTGAGTTGAGGGTCTTGTTCTTTGTCAATCAACAAACAAGTTTCTGTAATATCCTCTGCCAACAACATTTGATGATGGGCAGCAGCAACCACTTTGGGGTTGTTTTCTAAAATGGTCAATTGCTTTCTTAAATATAAAAAAACCACAATCGACACTAAAATAAATATACTTTGCAGTAAGATATAGTTATTTAAAAATATGTTTTTCCTAGCCATAACAAGTTGTTTTTAACCATAAAGTAATTGTACGGCAATATGGAAATTGGTTTCATAAAAAAACAGTATTTTTTGTTTTATTTATAGGAGTACAAATTCTTTTAACTGGTAATTTTAAAAATCTTACTGAAAACTTTCACCCCAATGATGACTCAAAACCTGTTGTAAAGGGTGTTTGGAAAGTTGAAAATAAGCGCATTATGCCTTCATTGCTAAGCCAAGCAAAGGTGACCACCTCAAACCCTTCATTCCATGATGCAATCAAAGCCTACCATTTAGTAGTCACCAATAAAGCGCAACAACAAAATCATTTCCAAATCTTGTATTGAATTAGTAAAAAACTGAAAGCAGTCACCAATGACTTAAAAACTTTTATTATCTTGCAAAAAGTAAATTAATGAACAATGAAGCCAGAACAACAAATTAGAGAATTAATTGAGCTTAATTTGAATATTAAAAAACTTGGAGAATCGATCTATGATTCCCCGATACAATTATACGACGACGACCACACAGACGATTATAGCATATACATTCCCGATAATGAGCGTGTTTATACGACAGTAGACGCCACACTCATCAAAAAAATTACGGCCGAAGGACATGAAGTTCCTAGTTTTGAAAAAGCTGGCCCTAGAGAAAAACTTTATTTTGAATCAGGCACAGCCGTTTCAGGCATCATTACTTGCGGCGGACTTTGCCCAGGCTTAAACGCCGTAATTAGAGGCATCGTGATGATGAATCACTATCGTTATGGCAATTCACTGACCTACGGATTCAAATATGGCTACGCAGGAATGGTGAAAGAATTAGAACATGAGGTATTGAAACTGACTCCAGAATCAGTAACCCAAATCCATACCACCGGTGGTACCATGCTTGGCTCTTCTCGAGGTGATCAAGATCCAGTTAAAATGGTAGACACCTTAGAAGAATTAGGAATCAATGTACTGTATGCGATTGGTGGAGATGGTACACATCGTGGCGCGATGCATATTATTGAAGAAATTGAAAAAAGAGGGCTTAAAATAGCCGTCATAGGTGTTCCAAAAACCATTGACAACGACATCAATTTCATTGACAAATCTTTTGGAATAGAAACGGCATTTTCTGAAGCTTGTAAAGCCATACACGCCGCACATACGGAAGCAAAAGATGCCCACTATGGCATTGGTGTAATCAAATTAATGGGTAGAGATTCTGGCTTTATTGCTGCCAACGCCACATTAGCCACAGGACAAGTAAACGTTTGTTTAATTCCTGAGCAAGACTTTGACCTTGAAGGAGACCATGGCGTTTTAAGAGAAATAGAAATTAAAACCCTACAAAAAAAGCACTGTTTGGTGGTGGTCGCAGAAGGAGCGGGTCAAAAATATGTATTAGATCCTAATAACTTAAGAAAAGACCCTTCAGGTAATGTGAGGCTGGGTGATATTGGTACCTTTATGAGGGATAAAATCAAAACCCATTTTGACAATAAAAAAATATCTGTAGCCATGCGTTATATTGACCCTAGTTACATGATCAGAAGCTGTGGACCAACCCCTAACGACGCAATATTTTGTTTGCAATTAGCCCAAATGGCGGTACATGCAGGCATGAGCGGAAGAACAGGACTAGTAGTAGGTTATACCAACGGCAACTTCACCCATTTACCTATGGAGGTTGCTACTTCAAAACGCAAAAAAATTGACTTAATGTCTCAATTGTGGCAGTCGGTATTAGAAACCACAGGCCAACCCATCAGTTATTTAAAACACTAATATTTCACTGGTATTCAGAGGAACTTCCTTTTCCACTGAATACCAGATTTTCATCAAGATCAAGTCGACAGCATGATTCAAAAATCAATTTTTTACCGAAAAGCAATCCGCTTCCAAAAACATTTTTTAATTGGTTGTTTAATGCTTTTTGCCCAAAAAGGGTTTAGCCAAACCGCCAATCTAAAATTATCGGAATTAAACATAGGAACGGATTTCAGAGCCAGTACTTATAAAATAATTCAAAATGCTACCCAAGATTTTGGCAATAAAATTTACCACCAACAATGGGGAGGTATAAGTACTAGGCTTCAATCGTCTTTTATAGCAGAATATGTATTAAAAGAACGACAAAAAAAATTAAAAATAGGCGACATCATTGCGGGAGAAATTGGTTTAGGAGTTCTTCAAAGTGACAGTACTGGCACCTCTATCAGGTTCAATTATCGATTTGATTTTGGCTTTGGTTTTGTACACGCCATCAATGAAAACCATGATTGGGGCGCTACGTTTTTAATTTTAAAATTTACCAATGATGGCACAATCCCAAATGGGTCAGGCTCAAATGCAACATTGCGTTATCGGTTCAAAAAAATAATTGTAGAACCGAGCTTAGAAGTGCATCGTCAACGCATTATTGGTTGGCTGCAAGGCTTAGATACCAAAAATAATTTAACCTTACAAGCAAGTTTAATTGCCCGTTACCAACTGAACAATAACCAACAAATAGGCATCAGGTATGAACAAATGCCTATCACCAAAATTAAATACGAGGACTACAACCAGCAATCTCAGTCGAGGTATGCACTAAGACTATTTTACGGCATTACATTTTGAAAAACTTATACTACAGCATACTCATGGTGTTCATGGGTACTTTTCATACCCTTTGTGTTGCGCAAGATTCAACCTCTTTAGTAAAAATACCCAAACCTAAACTTTTAGAAAGTTGCGAACATGGTTTCTTGGTAGGCTATGGGTATGGCATCGATACGTTTAATATTTTCGAAGGCAATTATAGACCAATTTTCATCATGTACCGAACTGCCATGTACTCCCCAAGAGTGAAGGTTGATTTAAACAGAAAACTAAAATTTAGGATTTATAGCGAATACCAATTTAACCCAGTAATGGTGTCTAAAAATGACCATCACAAATGGACCTTTGATTGTGGCATTAGCAATGGTTTACAAGTATTGTATACCTTAAAACCCAAACTACAACTCTACGCACTCATCGGCAGTGGCTTACATTATGCTGATGTGGTTACGGTAAGGCAAAAAAGAGGCTGGATATTTTCAGATAATATGGATGCGGGTTTTTATTATTACCTTACACAAGAGTGGGCCATTAACTTTTCATTCAGAATTAGACACATGAGTAATGCGCAAATATGGATGCCCAACCACGGAATCAATACCACTAACTTTTTAATTGGCATGAGTAAAATCATTCCTAACAGATAAATTGATCAAGCACCGCTCATTCGTTAGGTTAAAAAATTAACCGTACATTTCATCATACCGATTAAAGTATTGATTACTAAAAAAGCACTAACCGACTACTCGATTAGTGCTTTTTGGGTATTGTCATGTCCTAAAACAGGTTGACGGCAGTATTTATTATTTACCTGCAGGTGTTAATGTTGGCGCTGGTGCGGCTGGTGTTGTAGTTACAGCAGGCAATACATTTGATACAATTGTTACTTGTGCTTGCGCATTAGACGCATTAGATTGAATCGTAATCACTTTGTTTTGAGCGCCCATTTTGCCTGCACTGTTGAATGTTGCAGAAATCTCTCCTTTTTTACCTGGCAAAATTGGTTCTTTAGGCCATACAGGCACCGTACAACCACAAGTTACCAATACATTAGAAATAATTAAAGGAGCTTTACCAGTGTTTTTAAATTTAAACACTTGGGTAACCACGTCGCCTTGGTGAATATCACCAAAATTGTGAAGACTTTTTTCAAATGTAATTTCAGCTTTAGGACCATCGGCAGGAGCTGGTGCTTGCGCATTGGCAATCAAAGCAAATCCAAGACAAAGCAATAAGACAGATACTAGTTTTTTGAACATAAGCGTATAAATTTAATTTAGATGAATGCTACATTTTAAAATCAACGTAAATATGGTAAATAAAATTTAATATTTGAACACCATTTTTTGATTTAATTAAAAAATCATTCTTCCTATTTAGGGCTTGCTGAAAAACGCAATTCGCATAATTTGTACATCATTTTTAGCAAATGTACTTAAAATTATTATGCTAAAATGACCACTCCATTTAATTGAAACGATTGGCTAATTCACTTTTCGTTAGCGCGATAGGTTTTGTGAGAGCTTCCCGAAAAAATCGGGACAAGTGCCGATCACGCGATCCGCCGCGGCGGAAACGCCCTACGAAATACATAGCTTATCTAGGCTATTTAAATCAAACTAGTGCAACACTTCAATGAAATGAAATATCCTTGCATTTAATTGGCTAAAAAACAGCTTAAATTTCTAAAATTCGAATATTTACATATTTATCAGCAGCCCCTATTTAAGACGTTGGATTCGCAAAAAAACGTTCATCAAAATTCATTAAATACAATTCGGTAGATGCCCTTGTCAAGGCCGTATATAACCATCGCACATAATCTTTGTTTAACATTTCCTCTGTTAAATAGCCTTGGTCAACAAAAACCGCTTTCCATTGCCCCCCTTGTGCTTTGTGACAAGTAAGCGCATAGGCAAATTTAACTTGCAATGCTGTTAAATACGGATCTTTTCTAATGGCTTTATTACGTTCTGCTTTATTGGCTATTTGGTTATAATCTTCAGAAACTGCTTCATAAAGCGCTTTTAATTGGGCGGAGGAGAGCGCTGGGGCATCAGACTGTAGGGTGTCTAAAAATATTTTAGCCTCCACATTGGGTAAATCAGGATAATCGAGCAAGGCAAATTCG
>JBIKPL010000303.1:0-4014 GCA_044357485.1 Cytophagales bacterium | reverse complement strand
CTATTTGAATTATCCAAAATCATGGCAGGGTTATAAGTCCCTCCAATAGGGATTTGCCATAAAATAGTTAAATCAGTAACATTTCTTGCAATTATGTAATTTTGAAATAAATAATACAATTTCGAACCATCTACACTTAATATTGGGGTCGCAACAGCTTCATCTCTTGGCGCAGTATACGTTACTCTTTCGGTCAAATCAGGATTGAAAATTGTCAAGGAATAAGTATCATTTCTATGACCAGAACTTACATAAGGAACATAAATAGAACCATCATTTCCGATGGTTATATTCCCTGTTAATTCTTTGGACCTAACAATCTTATTAAATACTGTACCGTCTGGATTTATAATATATATCGTACTTCCGGTGGTATAAGTACCGACTGCATAAGTTAATTGTACATATATTTTATTGTTTTTATCTATGAGTACTGTTCCACGAAAAGAAGCATCTGTATTTAATTCATCAGCGGTAAGCTTCCATTTTAAAGTACCATTTGAATTAATGGCAAATATTTCTTTTCCATTAATGTGGGTATAAATTACGCCTGTATTGCTAATGGCAGGTGAAGAATTGATGTACATATAGGCATCGTTTGCTGGAGTGCTTGTTAAAATATATGACCAAAGCACTGTCCTATCAGGTTTTAAGGCAAATAATGTTTTTAAATCATGTACATAAATATTTCCTAATTTATCAATGGCAGGAGTACTATAATTCAAATAAGGTTTATATGCTTTATAGGGCAATTGAAATCCCCATTCAATTTTTGCAGACACATCAGGTCCTTTGTTGGTACTTAAACCGGTATTGAACTGGTCATTTTTTTGTAACCATTGTGGATTTACTTGAGCAATGTTAATATTGGAAATAAGAAGTAGTGCGCCTATAAATAAATTAAATCGCGCAAATAGATTAGTTTTTTTCATTGTCGTAAAATTTTAAAATTTGAACATATATTAAAGAATGATAAAAGAATAAATTCAACTTATGTAAATATACCCAATAGTATTGCTTTACAATTGAGCATTGATTACGTTATTAGATTTGTTCATTCGCTATCAACATATCTACCTCCAATTTAATATTTTGATAACTGACTAAGATGCGTGTTGAGATTTCAGGTACGCTTGCAAAGTATATTCAATTTGATAATTTATAAAATCAACTATTCTTGTAGCATTTTTTATGCTGTACACAAAACCTTTTCAGTCAAATTAATGTATCCATTAAGATGTATAGGTGTTTCCTAATCAACCTTTCCCCAAGAAAAAAAGTATGATGAAAGTGTAAATTGATGTTTGTTTTCATTGCAGTAAAAATTTAAAAAGTTAAAAATATGCTACAGAAATCACACGACCACTTCAGCTTGCTGTTCCGCTTTAAGTACATTCACTATTCCACTTACCAAGGCGTCAGGATTAAATGAAATACTATCAATACCTAAATTAACCAAAAAGGTCGCTAATATTGGAGAGTCACTCGGGCCTTGGCCACAAATACCTATTTTTTTCCCATTCAAATGTGCTTTACGGACAGCCATTTCAATCATAATTTTAGAAGATTCATCATTTTCATCAAATATATTACTGATTAGATTAGAATCTCTGTCTATTCCTAAAGTAAGTTGTGTTAAGTCATTTGAACCTATTGAAAAGCCATCAAAAATAGCGGCAAATTGATCCGCCAAAAGTACATTACTAGGTATTTCAGTCATCATATAAATTTCAAGCTCATTTACGCCTTGCTTTAAACCAAATGAATCCATTAATTCAATGACTTTTCGACCCTCATTAAGTGTTCTACAAAACGGGATCATTAATTTCACATTTGTAAATCCCATTTTATTTCTCACAACTTTCATCGCTTCACATTCTAATTGAAAACCAGGTTTATAGCTGTCATTATAATACCTAGAAGCCCCCCTAAAACCAAGCATTGGATTTTCTTCTTTGGGTTCGTAGGCTTCCCCTCCTATTAAATTAGCATATTCGTTGGTTTTAAAATCACTCATCCTCACAATTACTTCTTTTGGAAAAAAGGCAGCAGCAATTGTTCCTACGGCTTGTGATAACTTTTCGATAAAAAACTGTTTCTTATCTAGGTGATTATAAGTCAATGCATCAATTTTCTGTTTAAGTATTGGGTCTTGTAACTTATTATAATTCACCAAGGCCATTGGGTGTATTTTAATACTATTATTGATAATAAATTCTAATCGCATTAATCCAACCCCATTATTGGGTAACATTGCATGTATAAACGCCTTATCAGGATCTGCTAATATTAATTTTACAGCTGTATGAGGCATGGTTAAACCTACCAGATCAATGACAGATGATGTCCAACTGGCTTCACCTTGATAGACGTATCCAATTTTACCTTCTACACATGAAACCGTTACAAGGTCTCCATCTTTAATTGCCGTTGTAGCATTTCCTGTACCCACGATAGCGACAGCCCCTAATTCTCTAGCAACAATGGCTGCATGACTTGTACGACCACCTTTTTCGGTAATGATGGCTGCCGCTTTTTTCATTATGGGGTCCCAATCAGGATTCGTAATGCCTGTTACTAATACTTCTCCAAACTTTAATTTATCCGCCTCTGCTGGTGAATTTAAAATTCTAGCAATCCCCTTTGTTATACAACTTCCCACAGCAACCCCTTTGGTAATTACCTTGGTTTTATGGGTTACATTGTACTCTGTTATTTGTGTTTTCTTCTCTGGATGTGCACTATGAATTGTTTCAGGTCGGGCTTGTAAGATGTAAATTTTACCGTCAAGCCCATCCTTTGCCCACTCAATATCCATCGCGTTGCCATAATGTTGTTCAATTATCAAACATTGTTGTGCTAAAAAAATAAATTCCTCATCTGACAAGATAAATGTTTGTTGATTTGCTAAGGACGTTTTAATATTAATGGTTTTGAGGTGATTGTCCTCAGTATTTGTATAAACCATCGTCAATTCTTTTTCCCCTAGTTTTTTACTTAGTATTGGAGTTTTACTGGTATATAAATTGGGTTTATACACATATACTTCATCTGTATTTACCACCCCTTGCACTACATTTTCTCCTAAACCCCAAGCACCTGTGATGTATATGACATCCTTAAATCCGGTTTCTGGCTCGAGGGTAAAAACTACGCCTGAAGATGCAAGATCTGATCTAACCATTTTTTGCACCCCAATGGATAAGGCAACTTTCATGTGGTCAAATCCATGATCAAAACGGTATTTAATAGCCCTATCTGTAAATAAAGAGGCATAACATTTTTTACAAGCAATTAATAATTCATCAACCCCTTCTATATTTAAAAAACTTTCTTGCTGACCTGCAAAACTTGCCGTTGGTAAATCTTCAGCCGTGGCACTACTCCTAACAGCTAATTGAATTTCCATCGCATAAGTAGCACTTAAATCATTATAGGCATCAGAAACAAATGAGATAAATCGATCATTAAAATGGCCCGCTAAGATTAACATTCTAATTTGACTACCAATAAGTGCAAGGTTATAGAAATTAACGGTATCTAACTCGTTTAAAAGCTTGGTTATACCCTCTTTTATCTTGTTGTATTCTAAAAATTCCCAATATGCAAAGGTTGTTGTAGCAAAACCATCAGGAATATCTATGCCATTTGATTTTAAATGATTGAACATTTCACCTAATGAAGCATTTTTACCACCTACCAAAGGGATATCTTTTATTCCTATTTCGCTGAATTTTTTTATGTATTTTATCATCTTCACGTTCAATTAGTTTTGATTTCCCATTAAAACCAGCATAGGAATAGTGGTGTGGTAGGCTATTTTTTTACTCAAACTTGGATGTAAAATTCGCTGTATAAAACTACGTTTATGGGTGACCATTACAAACATATCCGTATTTTCATCTTTGGTAAGGTTATGAATAGCATCTACCACTGTCTCATTATCAATAAATCGATAACTGACATTGTTATAGTGAACTTTACTATTTCCATGTATTACAAAAGAACGGAAAT
>JBIKPL010000302.1:0-4024 GCA_044357485.1 Cytophagales bacterium | reverse complement strand
CTGGAGTTTTGTTTCCAGCAGCACAAGTGCCTGTTTGGGTCCAAGGCTTGCCTGTACCCACTGGGCCAGCATTTAAGTCAGGTTGGTTGTTTTGTGTCCACCAATTGGCTGTATACACCAAATTGTTGTACGATACTTTTGCGCCACCGCTATAAGCCGTTGAGGCATCCCACGTTGGGTCGGTACATGAATTGCTTGTTGGTGAAAAGGTAGCGGTAACAATATATTCTCCAAGAGAACCATAATCGGTATAGCCAGTACTTGCGTCACCTTCTCCTACACCGTCGATTACCAAATAGTAAACGCCAGCTGCCAAAGATAAATTAGAGAAACTTGCCGTAACCACATCCGTAGGGTTTGATTCGGCTACTACTTGCAGGTTTGCATTTAATATTTGAGCCAACACATTCAAATTGGTATTGATACCATATTTTTTGTTGATATTGATATTGGCAGTCGATGCAGAGAGGTTAAATTTAAAATAATCTTTGTCAGTCGGTGTACCAATAAAACCAGGAATAGTAGTGCTATTGTTTGTTAAACTTATCGTCGTTGCCGTTGCGGCAGTAGAGGCATAGTCATCTGTTTTGTAGCCAAAACCATTTGTCGAAGAAGCAATTACTTCCAAGTCATCTTGTGTGTTGCTTGCATAAAGGTATTCCCCTTTGCTGAATTGAGAAACCGTTTTACCATAAGCAACCCCAACGATTGGTGCCCAATTGGCATGTCCATAATAGTATTCTTCGTGTGTGCCATCAGGGAAATTTCTGCCATCATGACCAAGTCCAAAAGTGTGACCCACTTCATGAGAAGCCGCTTCTGCAGAATTTACAGGATCTGTTGGGGAATTGAATACCCAACAAGGAAGGTCAGGTTGCCAAGAAAAACCATTGATATAAGCAACGCCTCCTGCACCTGGAGCAGCAGTAGTGGTTGGGGTAAAAATTACCATTTGTCTACGTCCTGCTGGGGTAGCATCGTATACAGCTCTGCTGGTGGTTACATTTAAGTTAAAGGGTGCATAGTCTTCTACCACCATTTGCCATATTAGGGTAATGTCTTGAGAAGAACCGCTTGCTGGCGCGGCATCAATGGCAACACCACCATTCCATGGTGTGTTTACCACATATTCTCCATCAAAATCTAAATAAACTACTGTTGAAGCAGTTGCATTGCTTTGAAGCAGCGGAATAACAGCTCCTGTTCCAGTAGTTCCTGGTGTAGCGGAAACCGTAGCTTGTGAAGTAGCCGTGTTTGCCGTTTTTCCAAAATTGTCTACAGAAATAGTTTTATCGAAGTCTTTGTCTTTGATTACCACCGTGCCTGCAGCATTGGTCGTAAATTCAAAAGCCTTTTTCTCGTCAAATAAAACGATTAAGCCCGACGCTTTGCCATTTTTGAATTGCACATGAAAATCAGCCCAACCATGGTTTAAAATTTTACCGGCATAAGTTTCATAGCCAGCGTTGTTGTAGCTTGTATTGATTTTTGCTTGAAAATCTTGTGCTGGTCCTTGTAACGTTAAATTTACAGCCGATTGTCTTGCGGTAGATTTTGAAGCATTGCTACTTAAAAGTTGTTGAAAGGTGTTAACAGAACCGATTTCTTTACTTCCTTGCGCCATTGCGCCTAAAGTACTCAGTGCCATTAATCCGCTTAATGCATACTTCTGAAACTGTTGTTTCAATTGCATGAGTAGATTTTTTTTCATAATTAGGGATTTGGATTTTATGTATTAATCAAATCAAAGATAGCCGATAAAAAGGAGCTGCAATTTAATTTTGTGTAAACGGTAATAAATTTTGAGTTAACGGTAAATTGATTTTTTTAATCCTTTAATAATTACATTTAAACCTAAAATAGTAATTCAAATTTTGTAGGCGTGTTTGCTATGGAACCACGATGGCCCTAAATGTTGACTGACAGGTTGAGCCGTATTGTACTTCAAAAATAAGTCAGTCTCATGGAGGAGAATAGGGGAGGATTATGCGGCCTGTTTTTTTGAAAGGAATTTTGTCCTGATTGGAAATGTTGCTTTAGTGGTATTGACGCAATGGTTGACGTGTTTTACCTTGTGCAAAATATACCTACGATACATGCAGTGGAAGGTATTGAATATGGTAAAAAAACTCATATTCGTTTGATTGAACGCAGATTTGGCGGATTGAGCAGATATACAATCCGCATTAATCCGTCAAATCCGTCCAATCTGCGTTCAATTTTGTTTTTATTCTTTGTCAAAGAATAAAAACTCGGAACGCGAATCAAGCGGATAATTGCTGCTCTTTTCTTAACCTAACAACATTAACCTCACGCTATGGAGGTAGCAGCTTTTTACCAGTGGTAGGTATTGAATATGGTAAAAAAACTCATATTTAATTTAAAATGCCAATAAAATATGCGCAGGAATATTTAATGCAAGATGTAGGTTTTTAGCGATTGCTAATGTTAAAGGTTTTTTTCGATTTAATATTTGAGAGATATAGCTTTTCTTGCCAATATATGGCTCTAAATCTTTAGCTAAAAGTCCTTTTTCTTTCATTGTTAATTTTAAAGCGTCAATGGCATCAATGGTAGGAATTGGATAATGTTTGTCTTCATAATCCTTGATTACAAGTAAAAGCAACTCAAATTGATCAGCTTCATCAGTCCCTTTTAGAGGAGGATTACTAAAAAAATGATCTGCCATTAACAGTGTGTTTTCATATTCGGCTTCAGTTTTAATTGGCTTTATCATGGCTTTTGAAATTCTATTGTTTCAACATTTATTTTGTCGTACTCTTTATGAGTACCAAACCATTTAATTTGAATGGCTTTGTAATCGAATAATATTCTTACCACCAACCGATAATCATTTCCTTTAATATTAAAAACAACTCTATTATCGGCAACTAAACTAGCATTTTTATAAACTTCTTTTAACTCATTAAAGCTTGAAAAGTCGCTTTCTAAAATTTCGCTATACCACTTACTCAGCGAATTATTTGCAAGTGGATATTTAGCCATGTAGGCAAGAAGTGTTTTTCTTGTTATGACATTAAACATACTTTAAATTTAAAAAGTTTTCTATTAGTAAACAAATATTGTTAAATGTAATTTACTTAAATTTTATAATTCATTCAAAAAACTCGTCAGCGGACTACTTGCTTCAGCTTGTGTTCTAGGTTGGGCAAGTTTTGCTTCAAAAGCCATTCTTCCAGCCTGCACCGCCAGTTTGAATGCCATTGCCATCTGCACTGGATTTTCAGAAACCGCTATCGCCGTATTGACCAACACTGCATCGGCTCCCATTTCCATGGCTTCCGCCGCATGTGAAGGGGCACCAATGCCTGCATCTACCACCACAGGAATATTACTTTGTTCGATGATGATTTCTAAAAAATCTTTTGTTCTTAAACCCTTATTGCTACCAATGGGTGCGCCCAATGGCATCACCACTGCAGCGCCAGCATTTTCCAATTGCTTGCACAACACGGGGTCAGCATGGATATAAGGCATAATGATAAAACCCATTTTGGCCAATGCTTCTGTGGCTTTTAAGGTTTCAATGGCATCGGGCAATAAATATTTTGGGTCGGGATGGATCTCTAATTTCAACCAGTTGGTTTCTAGTGCTTCACGGGCCAGTTGGGCCGCAAAAATCGCTTCTTTCGCATTGCGAACGCCTGAAGTATTGGGCAATAAATTAAATTGAGGATGCTTCAAATGGACCAAAATATCATCCTTTTCGTCGTGTATGTTCACGCGTTTCAAGGCCACCGTCACAAGCGCTGAACCCGAAGCCAACAATGCTTCTTCCATCAAAGCGGCAGAACTGAACTTGCCCGTTCCGGTAAACAAACGAGAGGTAAATATTTTATTGGCGATGTTTAAGTCTTTCATGTTTTTGACTAGAATTAAAATAGGGTAAATGGAATACTGATGATATTATTTTATGAATAATTACACCAACACTTCATTTATTTCCGCAACAATTTTCTTTTTATTTTCTGCTTCATTGATCAAGGAAGCGACTGCAATGCCA
>JBIKPL010000301.1:0-4053 GCA_044357485.1 Cytophagales bacterium | reverse complement strand
GGTTTTCTTTTTATTTCAAATGGTACAGTTTCAGATGATGGTTTTGTGCATCGTTTTAATATGATACAAAAGATACTTCAAGTTTAAGATATTGTTTTCCAACTTTTAAAATTAATCAGAATATTAAAAAGGAAGGCATTCTTTGAAGTATGCCTTCCTTGAAGTGAGTTCATAAAGCTATAGCTTTGTTAGGTAAAGAATTAAGCACAGATAGGGGATATTTATTAGAAAATGTGGTTTACTTAGAATTAATCAGAAGAAATAACCAAGTTTGGGTAGGTAAAATTGATCGTTTAGAAGTTGATTTTGTAGTTCGTACACCGGAAGGTTACACTCAATACATTCAGGTAGCTCAAACCTTACAAAATCCGGAAACTTTGGAAATAGAACTAAAACCATTCAACAAAATAGCTGACCATCACGAAAAAATGATTATAAGCATGGATTATGAATCAGGGTCTTTTAATGGTGTGAAACAAATAAATATAATTGATTGGTTGCTAGGGAAATGATTTAGTAAATGAATATTGAAAAATGAACCCCTAAACCTATAATCGTTTTTTGCTATCAGCGAGGTTTAAAACTAAAAAATTCTTATTTTTGAATTCAAATTAGAATGACATGGAATTAAAGAAAGTAGTTTTAAACGACTTGCATGCGGAACTGGGTGCTAAAATGGTTTCGTTTGCCGGTTTTAATATGCCCGTAAGGTATTCGTCTGACATTGAAGAACACAAATGTGTAAGAGAAGCAGTAGGTGTTTTTGATGTGTCTCACATGGGTGAATTTAGTGTAAAAGGGCCTGGTGCACTTGATTTAATTCAACGTATTGTGAGCAATGATGCGGCAAAACTATTTGATGGTAAAATTCAGTATGCTTGTTTTCCTAATGAAACAGGTGGCATTGTAGACGATTTATTGGTCTATAAAATAGCAGACGAAGATTATATGTTGGTCGTAAATGCTGGTAACATCGATAAGGATTGGGCTTGGGTTAATAAATTCAATACTTTTGGAGTGAAACTTGAAAACATGTCCGATCAAATTTCTTTGTTTGCGGTGCAAGGTCCCAAAGCGGTTGACGTCATCCAACAATTAACAGCGGTGAATGTAAAAGAAATGGATTATTATACTTTTACCAAAGCTACTTTTGCTGGTATTGAAGGCGTAACGATTTCTGCTACTGGCTATACTGGCGCAGGAGGATTTGAAATATATGTGCCTAATATTTCAGCTCGTAAAGCATGGGATGCTATTTTTGAAGCAGGCGCTGCGTATGGCATTAAACCTATTGGCTTGGGGGCTAGAGATACGCTTCGTTTAGAAAAGGGCTATTGTTTATATGGGAATGATATTGATGATACCACTTCTCCTATAGAAGCGGGATTGGGTTGGGTTACCAAATTTAATAAATCATTTACCAATTCCGAGGCGTTGCTAAAGCAAAAAGAAGCTGGTGTTTCTCGTAAATTAATTGGTTTTAAAATGATTGAACGTGGCATTCCTCGCTCTCATTATGATATCGTAGATGCACAAGGCAACAAAATTGGTGATGTCACTTCTGGTACACAATCGCCAATGTTGGGCATTGGTATTGGTATGGGCTATGTAAAACCTGAATTTGCCTCGGTAGGCT
This sequence comes from Cytophagales bacterium, assembly GCA_044357485.1. Classification (GTDB taxonomy): domain Bacteria; phylum Bacteroidota; class Bacteroidia; order Cytophagales; family UBA9547; genus CALPQG02. The sequence goes on along the minus strand of JBIKPL010000301.1, from coordinate 2,417 downwards.
CAGCAATATTTATTTTAATTAGAGACAAACAAATTAAAGCAGAAGTGGTGAAATTTCCATTTGTGTAATTAGTTATCACTCTTCAGTTTTCAGTTTACAGTAAATAAATTCTGTAAACTGAGAACTGAGAATTGAGAACTGTAAACTGATTACTAAAAAACGATGAGAAAAGTTGAAGTTTGTTTAAGTCCCGAATTGATTCATTTGTTTGATTTACAAGGTAAAATTGTAATTGTTACCGATATTCTTCGCGCCACGTCTTGCATGACCACCGCCTTGGCGCATGGGGTAGGGGCCATAATTCCGGTGGCAAGTTTGGACGAATGTCGCGAATTGGGCAAACAAGGTTTTGTAACGGCAGCCGAAAGAGATGGTAAAAAGGAACCTGGTTTTGATTTAGGCAATTCGCCTTTTAGCTATATGTCGCCCGATTTGAAAGGTAAAACCATTGCTGTAACAACGACCAATGGTACCCAAGCCATTGTGAAATCGGCTTCGGCACATGAAATATTAATTGGCTCATTTTTAAACTTAGACGCAGTTTGTAATTATGTCTTAAGTCAGTTTCAAGATGTGGTGATTGTTTGTTCGGGATGGAAAGGCCATGCCAATATGGAAGATACTTTGTTTGCTGGTGCTGTTGGCGCGAAGCTCAGGGACAATGGCTATTTGTCACAACAAGACAGCACAGACATGGCCATTTATTTATATATCATGGCTGAAAATAATTTGGAAAACTTTTTGGCCAATTGTTCACATGCCCGCAGGTTACAGAATCTTGATATTACCGACGATATTGCTTTTTGTTTGACCTTGAATAAATACGAAGTTATTCCGGTGATGAACAATGGAAAGTTGGTAACCAAGCAGCAAGTGGCGGTGTAGCGGATTTTATTTAAAAATATCGATGTTATTCGAGTTTGAGCGTTAGGGATAGAAGCTTTGTTTGAGCTTCCCGAAAAAATCGGGACGAAGTGCTGATAGCCCGACCCATAGGGGAACGCCCATCAAAAAATAATATATCGTCTCTACCTCAGAAAATAAACCCGCACCCCAAAACTTAAATCCTACTCATTAAAAACTACTAAGCCTTCCTTCAGCAATCCCTTTTATTCATCATATTCAAACTTCAACGGATCCTCAAATACAAACTTATAATCCAAAGCCTTTATTATTTTATCCGCATTTACAATTTTAAATGGCGTTTGGTCATCCCTTAAAAATTGAGGCGCAATGGCATGAAATCTATTAGCCAAGTCGGTATAAAATTCTTTTTTTGTTGGATGCAAAGGCGTACAAACATTAAAGGTATTGTCGTATCGTTGTTGTGTAATTGTTTCACACAAAATGTTTACGGCATCTTTTTGGTGAATAAGATTTACGGGAACATGGCCGCCTGCTACATTTATTTTGCCTTCAAAAAATTTCAATAAATTCCTCGTTCCACCCACCAATCCGCCATAACGAAGTATCGTGACGTGCTTGTTGGGAATGGCTTTGATTAAATCTTCGGCCAAGGCAAGTTTTTGATTGGCCGCTTCTGAAGCGTGTTGAACCTCCGTTTCAAATACCGTTTGGTTGTGTTCGTGGTACACAGAAGTAGCACTCACATATATGATATGCCTTATAGGAGAAGCCTCAATGGCGGGTAATATCGACCTGATTGCGTCGGCATGAGATTCGATGGCGGTGTTTTTGCCAGGAGGTATGTTGATGAGCAGTACATCAGCATTTAAAAAGTCGTGTAAGCCATGGTAGTCATGAACGGTTGGCGATAAATGCAATACGTACCCTTGAAGCTTACATTGGATGAAATGCGCTATTTTTGATGCCGTAGTGGTGCTTACTTTTACCAAATATCCTTTTTGCTGTAATTGTATAGCGGTAGGAAATCCTAGCCATCCAGCACCTAGTATAGCGATTGATTTTGTCATAGTTTAGGGTGCTAAAAAAATCCCTTGGTGGATGTTTACCAAGGGATTGCTTTATTTTTGATTGTTTAACCGTCCGGTATTAATTACTTGTATATCGGCAGTATTTAAAATGTTTTTGATTTTTAACAAATGTTCAATTTTGATAGTCCCAATAACATAATTGAAATCTTTGCCATAATACCTTTCTGAAATATGTTCAAACTTGAAATGATTAAGATTGTTTTCATCGTAATACCTCAAATAAATTTCAATTTCTAGGTCAGTGGTATAGGATAATTTATTTTCTTGGAAGAATTTTTTGTAGCCATATTTGTAGTCGTACATATTGGCTGAAATATCAGAAAATATGGCCGAACCAGTAGGGTGCCCACCCGCGCCTTTTCCTTGAAAAAATTGTTTGTCAGAGAAAGCCGCTTCCACTACTACGGCATTATATTCGTATTCCACATTGTATAATTGTTGGTCATCACTGATAAATTCGGG
>JBIKPL010000300.1:0-4080 GCA_044357485.1 Cytophagales bacterium | reverse complement strand
TACAAAGGACAACATATCATTGTTCCAGACACCCCTCCTATTGATGAAGAAACCTTATCAAGGTCAACTTTTTTAGCCAAAACAGGCTTAGTCGTAGGGACCATTCCTTTGGTAGCCATGACTTATGGTATTGTTTCAGGAGCGCATGATTATAGGGTAAAAAAAATCACCGTAAACTTACCCAATCTGCCAAAAGCATTTCATGGTTTAAGGGTTGCTCAAATTTCAGACATCCATTCTGGCAGTTTTTACAATAAAAAAGCGGTTCAAGGTGGCATTGATATGTTGATGAAAGAAAAGCCTGACGTAATATTTTTCACAGGAGACTTGGTCAATAATAAAGCCGAAGAATTACAAGAATACTTTGATGTATTTGCAAAAGTAAAAGCACCACTAGGGGTGTTTTCTATTTTAGGCAACCATGATTATGGAGACTATGTACAATGGAGTAGTTTACAAGCCAAGCAACAAAATCTTGAAGATTTAAAACTCGGTCATCAAGCATTGGGATGGGATTTATTATTAAATGAAAATAGAATTTTAACCATGAATGGCGAAAAAATTGCCATCATTGGCATTGAAAACTATGGCGCCAAAGGTAATTTCCCTAAATACGGCAAAATGGTTCCAGCCGTAAAAGGACTTGAAGAGGTGGCCGTAAAATTATTGTTATCCCACGACCCCAGTCATTGGGATGCACAAATCAACAACCATTACAAAGATATCGATGTGATGTTCAGTGGACATACACATGGTTTTCAATTTGGGGTAGAAATAGCGGGTATCAAATGGAGTCCGGTTAAGTTTATGTACGAACAATGGGGAGGATTATACCAAAAAGAAAATCAATACCTATATGTAAATAGAGGATTTGGCTTCTTAGGTTTTCCTGGAAGAATTGGAATGCCTCCTGAAATTACTGTGTTTGAATTTAGAAGCGATGCCCAACTTCATTCTTAAACTAGCAAAGTAGTGTAGTGCAATACAAATTAAAATAAATTATATTCAATTTAAAGATCAAATAGTAATACATTTACCCTAGATTTCTATTCCATTAATCTTTACTCCATAAGGTATGAAAAAACTATGTACGACACTTCTTTGCTTATTGGGTTCTATTGCCGCTTTTTCACAGTACAAGTTTGACTATAGATTAAAATTAAACGACAAAACATCTACCTATAGTGAATCAACAGTTCAACTACCTGATAGTACCAAACTAGGACTTATTAAATTCAGCATCGAGAATACTAATGAACAAAAACTTAGCTTCATAAACATTAGTATCAAAAACAAAAAAACCACAATCAATACCAAAACTGACAGCACAGGAACTGCTACCATAAACCTAAATCCAGGCACTTATACTTTCACCATTTCTGGAAACGAGTACAATCCTGTTATACTTAAAGACGTAGAAATACTTAAAGCAAACAGCATTAAATACAGTATTAATTTAGCCGAAACCAGTGATAAAAAAACAGCAAAACTCAGGTGTTCTAAAAAACTTTCAGACAAACAAATTGATGGCATATTAAGAGATATCAATAAAGGGAAATTAGATAGCGAATTGATTAAATGTAGAATTTGTTTTTTATCATTTGAATAAAAAATATATGATTGCAATTATTGGAGCAGGAATTTCAGGTTTATCCTTAGCATATTACCTTGAAAAGCTAAACATACCCTATCAAATTTTGGAAGCGTCCAATAAAGTAGGAGGATTAATTAACAGCTCTACAATAGAAAATTACTTACTCGAAACAGGACCCAATTCTATATTATGTGATGATTTCCTTATCCATTTTTTAAAGGAATTAGGGTTAGAAAAAGATTTTATTTACCCCAACCCTGAAAGCAACAACAGGTATATTTATAAAAAAGGAAAATACAGAAAATTACCAAGCAATCCTTTTTCGTTGTTAACGGGTTCATTTTTTAGTTGGAAAGCTAAATTAGCGGTTTGCAAAGAATTATTCAAAAAACCTCAATTCATTGAAAATGAAACATTATCTCATTTTTTTGAAAGAAGATTTTCAAAAGAAATCGTGGATTACGCGCTTAACCCATTTGTATCTGGCATCTATGCCGGTGACCCCAATCAGTTATTAACCGATAAAACATTTCCATCACTGATTGAATTCGAACACAAATATGGTTCAATTTTAAAAGGTTTTATCAAAAACAAAACAGGGGGACGTAAACAATCTTTAAATTTCAAATTCGGGATGGCACAATTACCTCAAGCTATTGCGGCCAAACTGAAAAACGTTTCCCTAAACACCTCCGTTGAAAAATTCAACAAAAACGATAACAATCAATTCGTAATCACGACTAACCAAGGACAATACCTTGCCGACAAGGTCGTATTTACATGTTCGGCAAAAGCAACAGCGACAATCCTTAACCAGTACTATGCTGAATTGGCAAACGTACTGAATTCAGTAGAATACCCTCCAATGACTGCTGTTTACACTGCTTACCACAAAAAAGATGTAGGATTTAACATGAATGGATTTGGAGGCTTAAATCCCAAAGTGGAAAACCAATTTTGTGCGGGAAGTATATGGACTTCGAGTATCATGCCCGAAAGATGCCCCAATGACGAAGTGCTGTTTACGAGTTTTGTAGGAGGGGTACAATACGCTAAAAACACGGCATTACCTGATGATGAAATTAAACAAGCAGTAAATCTTGAACTCAAACGACAATACAGCATCACCTCTGATCCTATTTTTCAATACCTAAAAAAATGGCCATTGGCATTGCCTCAATACACCAAGCACCTCAATAAAGTATATCAACAAATTGCTATTTTAAAAAATGACAATATATTTTTTAGTACCAATTGGCATGAAGGCGTTTCTCTTGGCGACTGTATTAAAAAAGGAGAAAAATTAGCTATTTCCTTTCTATAACAATACATGCCTAGTGATTTCGTTAAATGGTATGATTTTACATTTTAAAAAATTATATTCGTCCTGTGAAAGATAGCCTTGTAATAATTCCAACTTATAATGAGAAAGAAAATATCGAACATATTATTCGAAAAGTATTTTCTTTACCCCAACTTTTTGAAGTTTTAGTCATTGATGACGGTTCTCCAGACGGAACTGCCGCCATCGTCAAGACTTTACAAAGCGAATTCCCAGACAAACTCCATTTAGAACAACGTACAGGTAAACTTGGATTAGGCACCGCCTATATTCATGGCTTTAAGTATGCTATTAAAAATGAATACAATTACATTTTTGAAATGGATGCTGACTTCTCACACAACCCAGAAGATTTACTAAAATTATACCATGCTTGCGCAATTGAAGGCTTTGATTTAGCCATTGGTTCAAGGTATGTAAAAGGCGTTAATGTAGTCAATTGGCCAATGTCAAGGGTTTTGATGTCCTATTTTGCAAGCAAGTATGTACGTTTTATAACAGGCATCCCTATTCACGACACCACTGCCGGGTTTAAATGTTTTAAACGAAAAGTTTTAGAAACCATTAATCTTGATGAAGTACGATTTGTAGGATACGCTTTTCAAATTGAAATGAAATTTACAAGTTGGAAATTTGGTTTTAAACTTATCGAAATCCCCATTATATTCACCGATAGAACCTTAGGTGAATCAAAAATGTCATCTGGAATATTCAAAGAAGCTTTACTTGGGGTAATTGAAATGAAAATCCGAAGTTGGTTTAATTATTACAACAAATAAATGAAATTAAATATAGTTTTATAAAATAAAACTATTACATTTGAGACCTGATACTAATCACTAGAAAAGTAAAAGGAACAATCAAATACCATTTCGGGGTATAGCGTAGCCCGGTATCGCGCCTGCTTTGGGAGCAGGAGGTCGTAGGTTCGAATCCTGCTACCCCGACATTACATAAGAGTTAAGATACATTTCTTAGCTCTTTTTTTATGGTATCTCGTCCCGTTTCAGACGGGAAGGTCGTAGGTTCGAATCCTGCTACCCCGACATTACATAAGAGTTAAGATACATTTCTTAGCTCTTTTTTTTATGGTATCTCGTCCCGTTTCAGACGGGAAGGTCGTAGGTTCGAATCCTGCTACCCC
>JBIKPL010000299.1:0-4090 GCA_044357485.1 Cytophagales bacterium | reverse complement strand
CTACATGGCCAATTATTTTGACAAACGTTTAAATCCTCAATTGTTAGTCGACGATGCCAAATCGATAGTGTCATTGTCCTTGAATTATTTTCCTGCGCAAACCATAATTTCCGATTATAAGGTTTCTAAATATGCGTATGGCAACGATTATCACTTGGTCATAAAAGAGAAGTTACAACTATTATTGCAATACATTAGGGAAGAAATAGGGGAGGTCAGTGGGCGTGCTTTTGTCGACAGCGCACCAGTCATGGATAAGGCTTGGGCAAAAAAAAGTGGTTTAGGTTGGATGGGGAAAAATAGTAATTTAATCAATAAAAAGGCGGGTAGCTTTTTCTTTTTAGCCGAACTCATTATTGACCTCGACCTCGACTACGATGGTGCCACCAAAGATTATTGCGGCACTTGTACTCGTTGTATTGATGCTTGTCCTACCGATGCCATTACAGAACCTTATGTGGTAGACGGCAGCAAATGTATTTCGTATTTTACCATTGAATTAAAAAATGAAATACCTCAGGAAGTAAAAGGGAAATTTGAAAACTGGGCATTTGGGTGTGATATTTGTCAAGATGTTTGCCCTTGGAATAAGTTTAGTACCCCTCATCAAACTCCCGAATTTTCCCCTCATGAAGAGTGGTTGTCGTATACCAAAAAAGACTGGGAAGAAATTACCGATGAAGTTTTCAATCGCGTTTTTAAACACAGTGCCATCAAAAGAACCAAACTTGAGGGCATGAAAAGAAATATTTCATTTATCGGTTCTTAAGGTCGTCGAGGTTTTAAGCCTCAACGACCTTAAACCGATGTTTTATCTACTCAAGTATAAATTACGTTCGTTGTATAATTTCACGAAGTAATCGTCTTGTAATGAATCAATAAAATAAATGGCTTCTCCAGTTGATTTCATTTCTGGGCCTAATTCTTTGTTTACCCCAGGAAATTTATTGAAAGAGAATACTGGGATTTTAATTGCCCAACCATTCAATTTAGGTTCAAACTTGAAATCTTTTACTTTTTTCTCGCCCAACATCACTTTTGTAGCATAGTTTACATACGGTTCGTCGTACGCTTTACAAATAAATGGTACCGTACGAGAAGCACGAGGATTGGCTTCAATCACATAAACCACTTCATTTTTCACCGCATATTGCACGTTGATTAAACCAACAGTTCTCAAGGCCAAAGCAATTTTAGTCGTAATGTCAGTGATTTGTTGTTTAACGTTTTCACTCAGGTTAAACGAGGGCAACAAAGAGTGAGAGTCGCCAGAGTGAATACCCGCAGGCTCAATATGTTCCATGATACCAATGATATACACGTCTTCTCCATCACAAATGGCATCGGCATCTACTTCCACCGCGCCATCAAGGAAATGGTCAAGCAATACTTTATTGCCTGGAATATCTTTTAAAATATTCACCACATGGGTTTCTAATTCTTCCTCATTGATGACGATTTTCATGCCTTGGCCACCCAATACATAAGAAGGACGCACTAACAATGGAAAGCCTAATTCTCTTGATAATTTTACTGCCTGCTCGGCATCCTCAATTACCCCAAACTTAGGATAGTGAATGTTTAAATCTCTTAGCAATGAAGAGAAACTACCTCTGTCTTCTGCTAAATCAAGGGCTTGGAAAGAAGTTCCTAATATTTTAATACCGTAACGGTCAAGTTTTTCGGCCAGTTTCAAGGCGGTTTGTCCACCCAATTGAACGATTACCCCTTCAGGTTTTTCATGCAAGATGATGTCATAAATATGTTCCCAGAAAACAGGCTCAAAGTATAGTTTGTCGGCAATGTCAAAATCAGTTGATACCGTTTCAGGATTACAGTTGATCATGATGGTTTCGTAACCACATTCTTTCGCGGCCAAAATACCATGTACACAAGAGTAATCAAATTCAATTCCTTGTCCAATACGGTTTGGTCCAGAACCCAATACCACAATTTTCTTTTTGGTACTTACTTCTGATTCATTTTCACCATCAAAGGTAGAATAGTAATAAGGCGTTTTAGCTTCAAATTCAGCGGCACAAGTGTCCACCAATTTGTACACACGTTTGATTCCTAAATCATTACGTTTGGCATATACTTCAGACTCCAAGCATTTTAACAAATGGGCAATTTGTCTGTCGGCATAGCCTTTTTCTTTGGCATCTACCAACAATTGTTTAGGAAGAGTATCTAGGGTAAATCTTTCAATTTCCTTTTCAAGCATCAACATCTCCTCAATTTGGTTTAAAAACCAAGGGTCAATTTTAGTGGCGTTGTAAATGGTTTTAAAAGGAATACCCATTTTAAAGGCATCATATACATGGAACACACGGTTCCAAGAAGGATTTTTTAAGCTATGAAGAATTTCGGCTTGGTTGGTCAATTCTTTGCCGTCGGCACCTAATCCATTGCGTTTGATTTCAAGTGATTGACAGGCTTTTTGGAATGCTTCTTGAAAAGTACGGCCAATACCCATGGCTTCTCCCACCGATTTCATTTGTAAACCTAAAGAGCGATCAGCGCCTTTGAATTTATCGAAGTTCCAACGAGGAATTTTTACGATTACATAATCCAATGCGGGTTCAAAATAGGCACTGGTTGTTTTGGTGATGGCGTTTTTAAGTTCATCAAGGTTATAACCGATGGCTAATTTAGCAGCAATTTTTGCAATAGGATATCCCGTGGCTTTAGAGGCCAAAGCCGAAGAACGAGACACACGAGGATTGATCTCGATGGCAATAATTTCTTCCTGATCAGGACTTAATGAAAATTGTACGTTACATCCACCTGCAAACTGACCAATGGCATTCATCATTTTGATGGCCATGTCGCGCATGCGTTGGTAAGTTACGTCAGAAAGTGTCATGGCTGGTGCAACGGTAATAGAGTCACCAGTATGAATACCCATAGGGTCAAAGTTTTCGATAGAGCAAATGATGATGACGTTGCCATTACCATCTCTTAATAATTCGAGTTCGTATTCTTTCCAACCCATAATGCTTTTCTCCACCAATACTTCATGGATCGGAGAAGCATGTAGGCCTTTGGTCAGGGCTTCATCAAAATGTGCGGCGTCTTCTACAAATCCACCACCTGTACCCCCTAGGGTATAAGAAGGACGAATTACCAATGGGAAACCAATTTTTTGAGCGATTTCTTTACCTTCTAAAAAGGATGTTGCCGTAGAACCTTCGCAAACCCCAACGCCAATTTCTAACATTTTTAAACGGAATCGTTCTCTATCTTCCGTGGTTTCAATGGCTTCAAAATCAACCCCAACAACTTTAACCCCATATTTTTCCCAAACGCCCGCTTTCTCGCATTCTATGGCAAGGTTAAGCGCTGTTTGTCCGCCCATGGTTGGCAATACCGCATCAATTTTGTGTTTTTCGAGAATTTCAATGATCGATTTTTTCTCTAAAGGAAGTAAGTATACATTATCAGCCGTTACTTTGTCGGTCATGATAGTCGCAGGATTGGAGTTAATTAAGGTAACTTCAATTCCTTCTTCACGAAGTGAGCGAGAGGCTTGAGAACCTGCATAATCGAACTCACATGCTTGACCAATGATAATTGGACCGCTTCCAATAATTAGTATTGATTTGATACTGTAGTCTCTAGGCATTTTTGTATGGCTACTTTTAAGGTTTTATCTTGTTAGGATTAAAGTTTTAATGCGAATATTAAAAACTCAAATCTTGCAAATGTATAGGAATTTAAGCTGAATGAAAATGAAAATTTGATTTAATTTGTCATGTTTACCTATTAAATTTTACTATCATTAAATTTTGATATTTTTTACTAGCTTATTTTAATTTTGATTGCCATTCATTAGCCCAAATGCAGCTACCTTACAACTGGTATGGCTGACTATTGTTTTTGTTTTTTTTGGCTTGATGACTATTTGATTACCACGATTATTACGCTATGCTTTGCGAATCACTGTCATGAATAGTTGTTGACATCATAAAAAAGCTTACTTTTGTTGTTGTTGAATTGTTGTAAATTAAAGCTGATTTATTGTACAACATCTAAATTGTAACCACTATACCATGCTAGAATTTTTCAAAACCTTACTCGATTCCAAAGA
>JBIKPL010000298.1:0-4094 GCA_044357485.1 Cytophagales bacterium | reverse complement strand
AACAAAGAATAGCAAATATTGTTGGGGCGATTTTGCCATTGATACCAATAGCATCAAAATAGAACAATGGCAACCTAGTGAAGGTGCCTTTCCGGTATATACCAACGAAGGCACCATTTTGAATGATACCACTTTTACCTTAACAACACTTTACCGCTTGGTAAATGGTCAACAAAAATACGTAACCGCCATCAATGAAATTTATTATTTCAAAAAATACAGTCCTAAACCAGACAGTACCAATAATTTTGTAAGGTATTAAAAATGAAAATTGGGGCCCAAAAGAGCCCCAATTGACCATCAATGGGGATGAGCTAATCTTTAAAATCCACCTCTAAATTTATACGTTTGAGCTACTTTATCAATAGCAACAACATACGCACCGATACGCATCGCCACTTTATGTTGTGAAGCAGCAGCAAAAACACGATCGAAGGCTTCTTTCATAATCCTATCCGAACGTCTATTCACACGATCTAAAGTCCATTTATAACCTAATCTATTTTGAACCCATTCAAAATAAGATACAGTAACACCACCTGCATTTGCCAAAATATCAGGCACAACCATGATTCCTTTTTCATTGATAATGGCATCGGCTTTGGCGTTTGTAGGACCATTGGCTCCCTCGACAATTAATTTAGCTTGAATTTTACCAGCATTCTCTAAGGTTATTACATCTTCTTTAGCAGCAGGTACTAATAAATCTACTTTTGAGGTGATTAAATCTTCATTTGAAATTCGTTCAGCACCAGGAAATCCTTCTAATGTTTTGTTGTTTTTAGCCGCATAGGCTAACATGGCTTGAATATCTAAGCCTTTATCATTCCAATACGCACCACTAATGTCGCTTACTGCTTTTACAATGATGCCTCTTTCAAAAAGTAATCGTGCAGCATTAGAGCCTACATTACCAAAACCCTGTACGGCACAAGATGTTTTAGAAGGAATCATTTTTAATTTTTCCATGGCCGCAAAAGCAGACACCATTACCCCACGACCTGTTGCTTCTACCCTACCAAGTGAACCGCCAAGAACCAAGGGTTTACCAGTAACTACGGCATTAACGGTCATGCCTTGAGACTTTGAATATTCATCCATCAACCAAGCCATCTCTTGAGGACCAGTACCCATGTCTGGTGCAGGAATATCTTTATCCTGACCAAATACATCATTTAAAGAAAGGGTATAAGCACGCGTCAATCTTTCTAATTCACCGCGAGACATCGATTTAGGATCACAAATAATACCCCCTTTAGCACCACCATAAGGCAAGTCGACCACGGCACATTTCCAAGTCATCCAAGCGGCTAAAGCCTTCACTTCATCAATATTAACATCAAGGTCGTATCGAATACCGCCCTTTGAGGGACCTAAAATAGTACTATGGATAACACGATAACCTTCAAAAACATGAATTCTACCATTGTCCATGGTCACAGGTAATGAAACAATTATTTGTCTCGTTGGTGTTTTAAGAACATTGTAGGTATCTTCGTCTAGTCCGAGTAAATCGGCAGCAACGTTAAACCGCGACATCATTGATTCGAAAGGGTTCTCCTTTTTAAAAGGAGCAGGTTCCATATAAGCCATGATTTAAAAGCTTTAGTTTAAAGGCTGTTACGATGAAAATTAAATAAGGATGATAAAAAAGTTTTATATTTTAGAAAAAAACCTTAACAAGTTCATTATGAGTACTGCTTTAATAGTAGTATGTCCATTAAACTACGTTAAGAAAGATTAAGGTATCACCACGATAAAAAAACAGTAAAATATAAAGGTATGCTTACTATTTAAAATAATTGTCAATTAAATAATTATCAATGCATTAAACGTTTTGAATTGCCCAAAGCACTAAACATTCCTCTTCTTTAGCGGTCATTTCTTTTTGGTCTTTTGCATTTTTATCTTTAAAACCAAGTAAATGTAAAGTCCCGTGAACGAGTACTCTTAATAACTCTTTTTCAAAAGTTACTTTAAAAATTTCAGCATTTTCACGAACCCTATCTACGCTTATAAAAATATCACCCTCAATACACCCTTTCTCTTCCGAATTATCAAAAGTAATGATATCAGTGAGGGTATTATGATTGAGGTATTCCATATTGATGTTAAAAAGATAATCATCACTACAAAAAATAAAATTTAATGCCGACAACTTAAAGCCGTGCGATTTAATAATTTGGGTTAACCAAGCAGTAATTTTAAGCTTATTTTTAAGCTTAAAATCGATTTCTTCAACATTAAAAACAATTTTTGAGGCCACTTAATTAAAGGTTATAGACCATTTCAACGGAAGCACCATTTTTTGAAAAGTTCACTTCATCGCAAAGGTTTTGCATTAAAAATATACCACGACCACCTGGTTTTTCAATATTTTCTGGGGCAGTAGGGTCAGGTAAATTATTAAAGTCGAAACCAATACCTTCATCTTCCACCAAAAATTTAATTTTTTTACCTTCTAAAATTAAAGATAAGCTTACATTTTTATCTTTATCGCAAGCATTTCCATGTCTAATGGCATTGTTAACTGATTCAGTAACAGCAACCATGATATTGGCATACAAATCATCACTAATTTTAAATTGATCTTTAGCGTTGTCGATAAAACTTTCTACAATACGAATATTTTCAACTAAAGAGGGTATTTGAATATTTACGGTGTTCATTACTACTAATTTATTACAATATTAACATCATTTTTCTATTTTCTTAAAATAATCACCAACTTCTTGTTTAAAATATTGGGTAAAATTGGGTGAAACCGTTTTTAAGAATTCAATTTGTTTTTCTTTTTGTTTAAGGTATTTATCAAATGAAGGAGGAATAGAAACATTTTGTTGTTTGGCTACTTCCGATTCACGTCGTTCTTCTGTTTCTTTTTCTCTAACTGCTTTTTCAGCTTCAAGCAAACGTGTCATAATTTCTTGTTGACGCTCAATGGTTTGTTGGGTGATTTGCCTATTGATCAGTTCCTCTTCCGTCTTCTCCATTTTTTCAGCTAACTTACTCAAATTCCCTCCAGCTTTGTTGCCATCTTGACCGAGTTCGTTTTCAAGTTCTTTGAGCGCATTTCTAATCATTTCTTGACGAGCAGCCATTTTCGCTAACTCTTCACTCATTTGTTGACCAGATTTCCCCTTTTTTCCTAGTTCCTTCATTTGAGCATTCAATTGCTTTTGAAGTTCACCTAAACCAGGCTTTTTACCGGGTTTACCTCCTGGTTTTTTGCCAGGTTTATTACACATGCCATCTCCTTGTTTAGCATTTGCCGCCTGATCTTGCATTTGTTTCAATACATTGCTAAGCATTAAAGCCAAATTATTGATTGATGTCATCGCATATTGTTGTTTGCCAGCAGCTACATCCGCACGTCTTTGCTTAATAGATTTGACGGATTCATCAATATAATCATTCATTAAGCCCACTTCTTTGGTAACAAAGGGCTTAATTTTAATGACACGTTTAGACAAAGCAAACAAGCTGTCTTCAATAACCTTGGCATCACCCTTGAGTTTAACTTGAGCCTGGCTTAGCTGTACGTACAAAGGATCACTTTGGTTTACATTTTTAAAACTTTTCATTAATTCTTCTTGATCAAAAGAAAGTTTTAATAAATTTTCTAAAATAGCTCTCAATGCTTCAATATTTTCTTCTGCTTCAGCATCAGCCATTTTTTGTTGCATATCAGCCATTTTTTGGGCCAATTCCTTCATTTTCTGGGCTGCACTTTTTTGACTTTTAGCCGCTTTCCCCGTTTGATTTTTTTCTAATTGCTCAGCACTTTGTGTTTGGTCTTGTTTAATTTCCGATTCCGCTTGTTCTGTTTTCTCTAAATCGTGTTTATTTTCAAGTGTTTTGTTAATTTCAGCTAACTCTTTATTTTCTTTCTGTAATTTTTCGAATGCCTTATTCAATTGATTTTGCTTGTCTAAAGCATCCGTTTTGTCTGATTTAGGTTTCTCATTTTCTTTTGAAAGTGCTTCTTGCTTTTGGGCTAAATCATTCAATTTTTGAATATTTTTCTCCAGTTTGTCCTCAAACTTCATTTGCTTAAGCATCTCCAAAGTCCGTTCAAGGTCTTTTGCTAAATC
>JBIKPL010000297.1:0-4095 GCA_044357485.1 Cytophagales bacterium | reverse complement strand
GTATACTTGCGTATATACAATTGTCCTTCAATGTTTTGCGACTTGTTTTTATAATTTTGCCTAACAATTATATATACGCAAGTATACATAAAGCTTGTGTATATACTTCATCTCCCACAAAAAAAGACCGTCTATAAAACGGTCTTTTTCAAATTAATATATTTAATTTAAACGCTTACGCATTCATAACATCTACCAATGATTGGTCTTTGGCTTCTAGTTTAGATGCTCCCATCAAGAAAATGTCTACTGCTCTGGCAGCTTCTCTTCCTTCTGAGATGGCCCAAACTACCAACGATTGTCCTCTTCTCATGTCACCGGCAGCAAATACTTTGGCCACAGAAGTTTGGTAATTGTTGGCTTTTACATTGCCCCTTTCGTCAAGCGCAACGCCCAATTCTTGCAGCATGCCTTTTGGTTGTGGGTGTAAGAAACCTGCTGCCAATAAAGCCAGCTCGCATGGTACTATTCTTTCAGTACCTGCCACTTCATTCATTTTAGGGAATTGTCCCGGAGCACTTGGTGCTTCAAATACAACATCTACAATTTTCAATCCTGTAAGGTTACCCTTGTCATCGCCTACAAATGCTTTGGTGTTGATGGCCCATTGGCGTTCACAACCTTCATCATGGGAGGTAGACGTACGCAACATCATTGGCCAGTTTGGCCATGGTGTCGAAGGACTTCTATCCGTAGGAGGTTTCATGGTAATTTCTATCTGCGTAATAGATTTCGCTTTTTGACGGTTTGAAGTACCCACACAATCGGCACCCGTATCGCCACCACCAATTACAAATACGTTTTTACCGGTAGCCAATAATTCCCCATGGGTATAAGCGGTGCCGGTATGGTCAATGGCTACTGGCAAGCCAGCATTTCTTTTATTTTGTTGGCTAAGGAATTCCATCGCAAAATGTACCCCTTTTAAGTCACGGCCAGGGATGTTTAAATCTCTTGGTACCGTACTTCCACCAGTCAATACAATGGCGTCAAAATCGCGTTGTAAATCACTTACGTTTACATTTACCCCTATGTGTGCGTTGGTTTTAAACACCACGCCTTCTTCCGCCATGATTTGGGTTCTTCTGTCGATGACCCATTTTTCCATTTTGAAATCAGGAATACCATAGCGTAATAATCCTCCAAGGGCATCTGCTCTTTCAAATAAGGTAACCGAATGGCCTGCTTTATTCAATTGATCGGCAGTGGCTAATCCCGCAGGGCCAGCACCAATTATGGCTACTTTTTTGCCTGTGCGATCAATGTTGGTACGAGGTTTTACCAAACCATTGTTGTAAGCATGTTCCGCGATATTTTTTTCTATCTCTTCAATGGCTACAGCAGGTTGGTTAATGCCTAATACACATGCCGATTCGCAAGGTGCAGGACAAATTCTACCCGTAAATTCAGGGAAGTTATTGGTCGAAGAAAGAATCTCATACGCTTGTGTCCAATCTTGTTGGTACACGGCGTCATTAAATTCTGGAATAATATTACCCAATGGACAACCATTGTGGCAAAAAGGTACCCCACAATCCATGCAACGCGCAGCTTGTTGGGTTACTTTTTCTTCAGAGAACTCTACATAAAGTTCTTTGTAATCGTTAACACGTGTTTTTGGATCTCTTTTACCCGGTAATTCCCTGGTAAATTCTTTGAATCCTGTTGGTTTACCCATTCAGTAAAGCCTCCTTCTTATTTTGTTGTTTTTTCTTTAATAAAACTGCTTTGTAATCGCGTGGCATTACTTTGATAAAGTTTTTAAGTTCCCCTTCAACGTTTTTCAAAATGGATTCTGCTACGTCAGATTTCGTATAGTTAAAGTGATTTTGAAGCATTGCTTCTAATTCCACTTTGTCTTCTGCATCAAGTGTTTCTAAGTCTACCATCTCCATGTTGCATTTTGCTGCAAACAATGTTTTTGGATCGTATACGTATGCCACACCACCACTCATACCAGCGGCAAAGTTACGTCCTGTGTCACCAAGAATCACCGCTAATCCGCCAGTCATGTATTCACATCCGTGATCTCCAACGCCTTCCACTACGGTTTTAGCACCAGAGTTACGAACGGAATAACGTTCGCCAGCAATACCACGAATATACGCTTCACCAGAAGTAGCGCCATAGAAGGCTACGTTTCCGATAATGATATTTTCGTTGGCTTTGAAGGTGGATGCTTTATCAGGATATACAATTAAGGTAGCCCCAGAAAGTCCTTTTCCGAAGTAATCATTGGCTTCTCCTTCGATTTCAAGTTTAATACCTTGTGCACCGAAAGCACCAAATGATTGTCCTGCGGTACCTTTAAACGTAAAGTGTATCGTATCAGCAGGTAAACCTGCGGCTCCATAGCGTTTGGCTATTTCGTTTGAAAGAATGGTACCTGTAGTTCTGTCTAAGTTACAAATTGGGTAAGCGCCATTTACTTTAGTTTTATTTTCTAAAGCCGCTTTGGCAACTTCTACCAATTTAAAGTCTAATACTTCCGCTAAACCATGGTCTTGTGCTTCTTGGTGGTATAAACCAACTTCAGGACCTGCTTCTTCTTTGTATAATAACTTACTTAAATCAAGGTGTTTGTATTTCCAGTTTTCGATTTCTGGACGCACTTCTAATAAATCAGTTCTGCCTACCATTTCATTGATGGTTCTGAAACCTAATTCAGCCATCACTTCTCTTAACTCTGTGGCTAAGAAATGGAAGAAATTAACGATATGTTCTGGCTTACCCGTAAAACGTTTTCTTAACTCTTCATCTTGGGTAGCAATACCTACCGGACAAGTATTTAAGTGACATTTACGCATCATGATACAACCTTCTACTACCAAAGCAGTGGTGGCAACGCCCCATTCTTCTGCCCCTAATAATGTAGCGATGGCGATATCACGACCAGTTTTAAGTTGACCGTCAGTTTGAACAACAATACGGCTTCTTAATTTATTTTTTACTAAAGTTTGATGTGCTTCTGATAAACCAAGTTCCCAAGGTAAACCTGCATGACGGATAGATGACAAAGGTGAAGCACCTGTTCCTCCATCGTGACCAGCAATTAATACGACATCCGCTTTTGCTTTGGCAACCCCAGCAGCGATTGTACCAACTCCTGCTTCAGAAACCAATTTAACATTGATTCTTGCCGCACGGTTAGCATTTTTCAAATCTGAGATTAACTGCGCTAAATCTTCAATAGAATAGATATCATGGTGAGGAGGAGGAGAAATCAACCCTACACCAGGCGTAGAGTGACGCACACGACCAATCCAGTCATCTACTTTGTGACCCGGTAATTGTCCGCCTTCACCAGGTTTTGCACCTTGTGCCATTTTGATTTGTAACTCATCTGCATTGGTTAAATAGTTGATGGTTACCCCAAAACGACCAGATGCTACCTGCTTGATAGCAGAACGCATAGAGTCACCGTTTTCTAAAGGTTTGAACCTCATTTCATCTTCGCCACCTTCTCCAGTATTGCTTTTTGCACCAATACGGTTCATTGCAATCGCTAAAGTAGAATGTGCTTCGTGTGAAATAGAGCCGAAAGACATGGCACCTGAAGCGAATCTTTTTAAGATTTCTTCCATAGATTCAACTTCTTCAATTGGAACGGGTGTTCCTTTTTTGAAAGTCAATAAACCTCTAAGGGTAGCCGCTTTGCGTGTTTGGTCGTTGATGACCTTCGCATATTTTTTATAGGTTGCATAATCACCTGTTCTGGTAGAATGTTGCAACAAATGAATAGAATCGGGATTGAATAAGTGAAATTCCCCTCTGCGTTTCCATTGGTAAAAACCACCCACCTGTAAACGAGGATTTGGCAATACTACCGATGGATATGCGATATGGTGTCTTAACAATGATTCTTTGGCAATGCCATCTAAATCTAAACCACCAATTCTAGAAATTGTACCCGTAAAATATTTATCAATAACAGAAGTGTGAATCCCTAAGGCTTCAAATATCTGCGCACCAGTATACGATTGTAATGTACATATTCCCATTTTAGAGAATATCTTCAACAAACCTTCACCAACTGCTTTGATATAATTGTAATGTAATTTGTCTGTGCTTAAATCAGCTTTGATTAAACCTTGA
>JBIKPL010000296.1:0-4101 GCA_044357485.1 Cytophagales bacterium | reverse complement strand
GTTTGTTAAAATTGTAAATCACCGGATTGTATCTCCAAGGAATCATTTGCATTTGAGGCTCATTGCCATTCATGCCAACCACCACAGGTATAAAACCCGAATATTTATCTTGAATTAAATCGTTGTTAATTCTTACCCCAAAATTAAAGAATAAGTCTTCTAAGTTTAAATTATACGGCAAAGGAATGGCGCCATTTGGGTAAATGTCTTCCAATCGAATATTTACGGGATCAATAAAAAATAGCGCTTTACCACCATTCACAATAAACTGATCGATTTTTAATTTATCTTCTTCGTTGAATGTATTTCTAGGTTTTACCATCATAATGGCATCGTAACCTTGCAAGTTGCCTATTTTTGAAAGATTTACAGGTCTAATTTCATATAAATCATTTAGGGAAGTGACCAAGTCAGAAATGGCCAAAGAATCCATTTCTCCATGGCCTCTGAGGTAAGCAATTTTTTTTCTACTGATTTGGGTTGCTTGTTTAATGGCATTAATGAAAGCAAATTCTAAGCCTTCAATAGATTGGTTAATGGCTTCATCATCGGGGCATTGGCCCCAGTTGGTGCCATGTAAGGCAACTGCTGCCTCTTTGTTTTGATAGCTAACCAAAGCGCCAGGTACGATTACCCTTGCGGTGGTTTTGTCTTCTTCGCTGCACGACAAAGGAATAGGATTGATGCCTTTTTTTGCCAATTGCATGTAAAATTTCATCCTTACTTTTTGGTCGGCCGCAGCAGAAGGGTCAGTAAAACGGAATTCGAAATTTTTCCCTCCGTAAACTTTAAATTCTTCTAGTTGTTCTCTGATCGATTTTTGAAGTCTTTTGATGTTTCCTGGCAATTCTCCATCTAGGAAAACTTCGACCATTACCTTGTTATCCAACTTTTGAAGGATAGCTTTTGAAGCCGGTGCCATGGTGAAGCGTTTTTCTTCCGTTAAATCTATTCGGAAGAAAAACTTAGCGGCAATAATATTAAACAATACCAATGCTACTAATATGACCAGGTATTGTGTGAGGCTAGTCCACTTGTTATTTTTTACCATTTTCTACTTCCTAATACTAATTGGGTGGATATTATCATTGCAGCAATGACGCTAAAAAAATAGGCCATGTCTCGAGAATCAATTAAACCTTTGCTTAATGATTGGTAGTGGTATTCTATGCCAAAAGCATTGATTAAATCAGCCGATTGTCCCCAAATGGCCATGGTGCTAAGGGAGGAAAATCCTGTGTAGATAATAAAGCAAAGAAAAATGGCTACAATGAAGGCTACAATTTGGTTTTCTGTGATGGCTGATGAAAAAATGCCAATAGCGGTAAACACGGCAGCCAACATTACCAATCCAATATACGATCCAAATACGCCTGCCGAATCAATGTTTCCTTTGGGAGAACCCAATTGGTAAACGGTATAATAATAGAGTAAGGTTGGGAGTAAAGTGAAAATTACCAATAATAAACTTGCACTGTATTTTCCTATAATAATTTGAAAATCACTTAGTGGTTGTGTGAATAATAATTCTAAGGTGCCTGCCTTTTTTTCTTCTGCAAAACTTCGCATGGTGATGGCAGGTATTAAGAATAAAAACACATAAGGTGCCATAGCAAACAAGGTCGACATGTCGGCAAAGCCGTAATCAAGCACATTGGAATCTGGGAAAACCCACATAAATAAGCCAATTCCTACTAAAAATACACTAATGACTATATAGGCAATGAGTGAATTGAGGAAGCTATTGAATTCTTTTTTTAAGATGCTGAACATTTTTTAGTTTAGAATTATCGGTTTAGAATTATCGGTTTAGAGTTGTCGGTTTTGAGTAGTCAGTTTAGAGTTATCAGTTAAGTGTTTACGGTTTTATACTAAAAACTCAACACTCATCACTAATCACACTCATCATTCAACACTAAAGCGTTAGTTCTTTAAATACTTTTTCAAGCGAATCTTCTTCTTGTTTCATTTCTAAAATAGACGCTTGTTGGGTGGTGGTTAATTGAAACAATGCAGGTCTTACGTCTTGATGGGTATTGGCTTCAATGAAGTATTTATTATCGCCTAAGCTTTCTACTTTGGTTACCCCTTCAATTGCTTGAATTAAGTCTGGTGCAAGATAGCTGCTAAGTTGTAAGCTAATTTTAACGTGTTGTCCTCTGAAATTTTGTAAGTATTTAACGTCTTCATTGGCCACAATTTTACCACGATTAATGATGACCACTTTATCGCATATTTGTTCAACTTCCTGCATGATATGGGTAGAGAAGATGACTGTTTTCTCTTTTCCAATTTCTTTGATTAAGTTTCTGATTTCTGTTAACTGATTGGGATCTAGTCCTGTAGTTGGTTCGTCTAAAATTAACACTTCAGGGTTGTGGATCAATGCTTGCGCCAAACCCACTCTTTGTCTATAACCCTTGGAGAGTGCGCCAATTTTTTTAGCTTGTTCTTTTCCTAAACCACAATGGTCAATCATTTGTTTGATACGCGTGGAAAGGTTTGTGCTTTTAAGTTGATGTAATGAGCCTATAAAAGCAAGGTATTCATGTACATACATGTCGAGGTATAAAGGATTGTGTTCTGGTAAATAGCCAATCAAACGACGTACTTCCATGGGGTGGGTAAGTACATCAAAACCACAAACTTCTATGGTTCCTTCACTTGGAGGTAAATAGCAAGTCGCGATTTTCATGGTTGTCGATTTCCCAGCACCGTTTGGACCTAAAAAACCTAATATACCACCCTTGTTTGCTGTAAAAGAAATATTGTCTACAGCATGTTGTGTACCAAATGTTTTAATTAAATTTTTAACGACTACCGACATTTTCTGAGTGTTGAGTTTTTAGTGTTGAGTTTTTAGTATTTGAATACTTATAACTAAGCACTCAACATTCATAACTAAAAACTTACTTCATATTCGTAAACTGCAATGGGGTTTCTAAGTCTGACTGACGTAGCAATGCCATCACTGCTTGAAGATCATCTATTTTTTTGCTTGTCACACGCACTTGGTCATCCATTACTTGTGCTTCTACTTTAATTTTGCTGTCTTTTATCAGCTTAATGATTTTTTTAGCGTCTTCTTTTTCAATGCCTTCTCGTACTTTGATGTCCTTTTTTACCATCGCTCCAGACCCATAAGAGGCTTTGCTGAAGTCAAAACATTTTGGGTCAAGCTTTTGTTTCACGCTACGACTAATCAATACATCCTGAATAGCATCAAGTCTCATGTCATTTTCTGTATTGAGCTTTAATACCATGGCTTTTTTATCAAAATCGATCTCCGTTTTGCTATCTCTAAAATCGTAACGATTAAGTATTTCTTTTTTTACAACATTCAAAACATTGTCAAGTGATTGGTGGTCAACTTTGTTGGTGACATCAAAAGAAGGCATATCGGTTTCTGTTTATATGAAGCTGCTAAAATAATTAAAAAACATGGGAGTACAATGAGTAAACAATTCAATGTTTGCTTTAATTTGGTTTACGTGCCTGCTTGGAAATCAAATTCATTGATTATTTTGATTAAATAAATGCATAAATGAAAAACAATATAAATCAGTTGTCGTATTGAACAAATCGGAACCAATAGTAAGATGAAGAATTTTAGCATAAACCTATGTAAGATTACAAAAGTGACAATGGTCATGCTCATTTTTATGTTGATACCTCCGTTGTTAAAGGCCAATATGCACTCCGATGCAAGTGTTGCGTATAGAGAAGGTTTAGCGAATGTAACGGCAAAAGAATATTCAAAGGCAGTTGATAATTTTAGTAAAGCCATTGAGATAGACCCATTGTATGGGGAAGCATTTTTCCATAGGGGATTAACCTATGACTTATTGGGTGATTTCGAAAATGCTGCCAAAGATTTTTTTAAAGCATTTGAAATCAACCCAAAATCTATTTATGCCGTTTCTCATTTGGCAATGGAAGAAGAAAAATTAGGCATGTACCACAAAGCCATTAAATATTTTTC
The DNA here is from genome assembly GCA_044357485.1 of Cytophagales bacterium. GTDB lineage: Bacteria > Bacteroidota > Bacteroidia > Cytophagales > UBA9547 > CALPQG02. The sequence continues at coordinate 119 of JBIKPL010000296.1, read as the reverse complement.
TCAAGCCATAGTATTGGATTCCAATGATTTAGATTTTTATACCAGAAGAGCTTTGGTAAAATACAATATTGGCGATTTTGCCACTTCCTTAATTGATTTCGAGCATATTCTACAGAAAT
>JBIKPL010000295.1:0-4104 GCA_044357485.1 Cytophagales bacterium | reverse complement strand
AAAGTTTATTTGATACCATTGGCGACTATATTGACTTAGAAGATTTAAGTTTTAGTAGCAATAGACAATTTACATGGAATTATGCAATCATTGACAAATATTTAGGCGATTGGAATTGGGAACACCTTTCTTTTAATCCTTGTTTGCCGTGGTCTTTAGCGTTTATAGACCGATATAAGGATTATATAGATTTTGACTGTTTTTTCGCAAATAATCAAGGCGTATGTGCTCATTATGATATTGTAAATCAATATGAGGATATACTAAACTGGGGAACTATAAGTATGAGCCATCAATTGCCTTGGCTAGAAAACAACTTACTTGAAAAGTGGCATTCTAAAATCAATTGGACTTATATAGCTGCCAATAAAAAACTACTGGCTTTACCTGGTTTTATTGACACAAATATTTCAAAATGGTTAGGAAACAAAACCGCCTTTGAATTATTGTCAGGCAATGAAGGCTTGCCTTGGGATATAAGCTTGCTTGAAAAATATGAAGACCATTGGAATTGGTACGAAATTGCCGATAATGAAAATATTCCATGGAGTATTTCCTTGATTGAAAAGTATAAAATAAAGCTCGTTGAATCAGCGGAATATGAAGATAATCATGTGGGAGTAGAAAAGTCATATTATCGTATTGCCAATAATTTTCATTTCAATATTCATTTCAATGCAGGCATGCCTTGGAGTATTGAACTCCTAGAGACTTTCAAAAACCACTGGCGGTTTGATTTGTTGGCTCATAATTCTCAAGTTTGGGAAAAAGTATTTAAACCCGTGGTTGATGCCGAACTTATAGAATTATTTGTAGAAAATAAGTATAACTAGTTGTTTTACAGCTGAAAATCATAAAATAATTAGACTAAAAATTCAATGTAAAAAGCCTCATCCCAAACCCAGCGCTACGCTCGTAACTTTCGCACTCTCGTGCTCAGTTATAAAGGAGAAGGGCTTTAGATCCCGATGAAATCATAATAAATTTATTGAAAACGATAAGGTATTTTATGAATTAATTACAATTATAAGTTTAAAAGACAGCTCCCTCTCCTTTGGAGAGGGTTGGGTGAGGATTTTGAGCTATTTTTGTTTGCCCTTTAAGTTATTTCTATAAATTTTATTTAAATAATGGCAACTATAAGAATACTTTAGAAGTGTTAAGCTAAAATTATTGGTTATGAAAACGAGAAACATTTTACTGATTGCTTGTATCGGATTGTTTGTGTTTATGTATCGTGAAAATTCTGTATTTAAACGGAAGGTAAATAACTATGTTAATCATTTACCTGAAACGATTAATTACTGTGTTGATCAAGGTGCTAAATATTTTGAAAGGTTAGCAAAAACTAATAAAAATGACAATTCGACTTCATCAAGCGATAAAGATGATTCATTTTGGTCAATTGATACCTTTACTTCTGATGAATCAGTAGATTTAAGTGCCTTAGAAACCAACAATGCTTCATTGGGTATTGACACTATGGTACTTCAATTGCCTGACGAAAAACAAAATAGTATTGAAACCGTGGCGAAAACACTTTGTGAATTGAGTCCAGAGGAGAGTGATAGGGCAAAATTGCTTTATGCATGGGTAGCACACAATATTCATTATGACGACTATGGCTTTAACACCGGAAATTATTCAAATATTGATGCCGCAAGCGTGTTTGAAAATAAAAAATCTGTATGTTCAGGCTATAGTAATTTGGTATGTGAAATTGGCAAAAAAATGGGCTTGAATGTGGTGCAAATTGGAGGTTACAGCAAAGGCTATGGTTATAAACAAGGGGATAAGTTAACAAAAACTGACCATGCTTGGAATGCAATACAAATTAATGGGAATTGGCAATTGATAGATGCCACTTGGGGAAGTGGCTATGGTGCAAACGAAGGAGGGAAACTTAAAAGTTATACTGCGTATGATCCTAAATGGTTTAGTATGCCTGCCCATGAATTTTTATTGACCCATTTGCCTGAAAATGCCGAATATCAATTCATGGATGAACCAATCACCTTGGCACAATATGAACAATTTCCTTATGTAAATGGGGGCATTTTTAATTTACATTTCGACTCAAAGACCTTGTTCAAGCAATTACTATCAGGGGAATTGAAGAGTATATGTGAGGCCTATAATTTTAAGGTACCAGTGGAAGCTTCACAAATACCCCTAGAAGGTGTGTTGACTCAAGGACGAAATTATTCATTTACGATAAAGTGTAAAGCCGCGGATGAAATTTATGTCATGGATGGTGAAACCATGGTGTCGTTTAAAAACCAGGATGGTGTTTATCAGTTAACCCATGCCCCACGTAATCGAAGTTTAATCCTATACATTAGTATGCCCCACAGTAGTAATGGGGAAGGGATTGTTAAGTATTCAGTAAGTAGGCAAGCGATATAACCTTCTGTAAAATTATAAATTTGCTAGCTTATTGAAACGGTAACCTGGTCTTCTGCTCTATGCTCTTCTGCTCTGCTGAATTTGAAATTCTGCTCTTCCGAATTTACAATTCGGAAGCCCTATCGAAGGATTTTCAATCCGAAACGTTAAAGTCGGATTACAAATCCTACGATATTGATTCGACAATACAATTGTCGAATAGCGGAATTGTCGAATAGCGGAGTACTGGACATACCATGAATGTTTGCGAACAAAACAATATCCCAATAATTGACCAAAAAATATGGTTCAATTGGATTAAAGAATAGGGGTTTTGTATCGTATAATAGAAGATAACTTTCTCTTTGGATTTGCAATCATGAAGCCTTATTTTAGTGTTTTATTACAATTCTGCTCTTCCGAATTTACAATTCGGAAGCCCTATCGAAGGATTTTCAATCCGAAACGTTAAAGTCGGATTGCAAATCCAACGATACGGATTCGACAATACAATTGTCGAATCGCGGAAATTTTCAGTCCGAAATGTTAAAGTCGGATTGCAAATCCAACGATACGGATTCGACAATGCAATTGTCGAATAGCGGATTTTTAATCATTAATTCCCTGCTAGCCTAATCTCCTCCAACCAATATTCAAAAATCATAACCATGGCCAAGGTGTCTAGTTCACAGTATTTTAAAAGGCCTTGGGAGAGCGCCTCTCTTTCTGCAATGCTCATTTCGGTAAATTGCATTTTGGCATAAGCGGTCATGGCGGCACCACCGTTGGCGAGTTCATCAGCATCGGTAAACAAGTCTTCTTCTATGTCGTAGCCCTCAAATATTTTGGGCAGGTGCTTGTAAGGACTAATTACTTTCTGGTGCTCATCGAGTTTAATCCAAGTGAAATCTTTGAAGTTTTTACTTGATATGGTATCTGTACCATATATCGCTTTACTGTATTTTTGCTGTAAATAGACACTCGCATTTAAAATGGCAGGCAATACCGCTTTGATAGAATTAGAGCCTTTGGTGGCTGGGTCATAATGGTAGTCTTTGACCAATACACACATATCAATCATGTTTCTCACGCCTTTATGTTTCCTGTCTTTGTCTTGGGTGATGGTATCAATCCAGTCCATGAGTGCAAGTTTATCCATTTCAATACTCGCATTGAGTTGTCTGTAGATGGCCCTGAGGATGGTGTTTTCATGCGGCGCAAATCGAAATATGGTGCCATTGTCTTTGTCGAGACAAGCTTTAAGTGCCCTTACAAAATCAAAATTGGGGAATTTGCCAGGCGTTGTGTTTAGCCATTCTGTTTGGTGCGTGATGACACCCTCTGCCGTTAGCGTATGGTGCGAAAATTGAAAAGCCGTTTGTTCATAAGGTCTTAAGCCCCGGTTAAACGGAATGGCAACTGCTGAGGTCTCAAAATCAATAAAATGTAAGGGGTATGCAAATTGATCAATTTCAAATTTTAAGTTATCTACATCTAGGTAAATAGCAGTATCGTTGTCGATTATTTTTTGAACTTGTAGGGCTTGGCGTTCTTTGGAGCTTAAGCCAAGTTTTGTTTTGTGGGTGCTTTCTTCAAATTCAGTGAGTGCAATGTCTTTAATGAAATAATTTTTATCTTGAATTTGGCTTATTTTATTGCGATAATTCCATATTTGGTACACAAGAGGAGAGGCCTCCAAAGTGGCTTGATCTAAACCGG
>JBIKPL010000002.1:0-33704 GCA_044357485.1 Cytophagales bacterium | reverse complement strand
CGGTACCTCCATCGGCTACGGCTTTGTCTTTGGTGACCAATTTCGTATTGATGGTTGTAGCGTTGGTATTGGCCGATGTGCCTCCTGCTAGTGGCACACTGCTGCTTGCACCTGCAATTTGGGTAACACCTCCGGTAGACGATTTCACCGTCCAGCTTAAGGTGGTTAAAATATCACTGCTAATGGCAATGCCTGGGCCTGTGCTGCTACAAATCGTAACATCACTTCCAAGCGTAAGTACTGGACGAGGGCTTACGCTCACTACCACGGTAGTATCAGGACCGGTACAACTACCATTGGTATTGGTCGCGTTAATGGTATAGGTAACCACACCTGAGCTTGCTAAATTATCGGTAATGCTTGCGCTTGTTTGTAGGCCAGGAGAAAATCCGGTAACCGTACCACTTGTCAACGCAGCTGTCCAGTTGATAGTGGCACCGCTAACGCTAGAAGCCAAGGTCAATCCTGAAATCGCTGTACCGCTACACACCCCAATGCTATCATCGGTTGGTGTTACTTTTGGGGTAGCATTTACAAGCACATCAATAGGGCCTAAAGTGTCTTTACAATTATCGGTAGAAGTAGCAATCAAGGTATAGCTCACTTTGCCTTGCACATTGGTGGTATGTAATGCTTCGTTGATGATACCTGAAGCCCCTACCGTTCCTGCTCCTGCTGCGCCTGTGGCAATACTTGAAGTTGAAGTCCATGTAATGGCACTTCCTGACACGGTCGTCGCAATTGCTGTTATGGCATCTTGTGCTGTTTTTTTATCACATAAAGGGCCACCATTGGTAGCGCTCAATACTGGAATTGGGTTCACTTTTACCACTACATCTGTGCCAGCACTTTTACAAAAGTTAGGGGAAGGGCTGGTAGCAATTACTTTATAGGTAAGGTTAGCAGGTATTGAGCCTGATGTCGTATTTTGTAAGGTTTGTGCAATCGTTGTTGGGGTACCTGTACTTGCAGATGCTCCTGTAACATCTCCTGCCGTTGGGGTAGCGATAGGGCTTACCCAAGCAAAAGTAGCACCTGTAATATCGGAGCTAAGGGAAATCGCCGTTTTAGTATTGCTACAAATAGGGCTATTGCCTGTTACCGTTACCACTGGCACTGCACCAACGGTAAAAAACACGTCTTTGGTAATAGGTGTAATCGAACCAGGGCCTTTTACGGAGAGCGTAATTTTCTTAATACCTGCCGTTTTATAGACCACATCAAATGGTGTTGGTGCCGGAATACTATTCGCATTCATCGCTGTACCATTGGTGCCATCGTCTGTTAAAGCTTGTGTAGTCGTATAATCTGAGGCTAGTCCAAAATCCCAAGTCCAGCTTGTGGCGCCTATTGCTTTGGGGGTAATCGTTACTGTAGCGGCATTGGCTTTTAGACAAGCCGTATCTTTTGATAAACTAAAATCTGGGTTATAAGGACAAGGGTTTACCACGATATTAGCCGTATCTTTTGCCGTACAACCATTTGCATCGTGTACCATAACCGTATACACTTGTTTGGTAAGCACTGCCGTATTAGATTGGTCTACCAAGTCTAGCGTTTGGGTAATTGCTGTTACCGATTGGTAGCCGGTAGAATTAACCACTCCCGATGATATGGCAGGATTGGCAGTTGCTGTCCAAGAATACGTATAAGTACCTCCGCCACCTGTGGTGTTAAAATTAATGGTGCCCAATGTGCCTTTGCATGCAGGAGAACCTGTGGCTGTAAAAACTGGTCTGGCTTTAATGTTTACGGTAATAGGTGCACGTGCACTTTCACAAGTAGCCGATTTTTGGGTCACATAATACGTAAACTGACCTGCTGTCGTCACATCAACTACGGAAGCGGTTGTACTCCCGGTTCCACCTGTAGCATTTTGGCCATACCAAGTTAAGGTATATCCTGAAGATGGCGTTACCGTAGCCGATAAGCTTGGCGCAGTAAGCGTATCTTCACAAAAATTAAAGATAGCTACCGATGGCAAGCCTGGTACCGTATTCACCACTACTTTCGTGGTGCCTGTATCACTTACACAACCATTGGTATTGGTAACAGATACATGGTAATAACCACTGCTGGCTGAAGTAGCGGCAAATGGTGTTGGGTCTTGTAGTGCACTAATAGAAGTTAAAGAACTGCCAAAAGTCCAGTTCCAGCTTGCGGCTAAAGCAGGGGCAACATTAGCTTTTAAAGTAATATTTTTAGTCTCGCAATAGGGGCCATCGTTGGTAGGTACTGGTTTGGCTGGTTTGGCTTTCACGGTCACCACATGTGTTACGGCTGTACCTGTACAAGCGCCGTCTTTTGGCGTAATCGTAAACGTATAGGTACCAGAACCTGTACCATTAGGAACCTGTAAAGTGCTTTGTGCCAAATCCGTAAGATGGGCTACTGCCGTACCTGACGTTGGGCTCGCTCCTGTAGCAGCACCTGTAGGAGCCGTAGTCGTCGTATTCCAATCAAACTTAGCCGTAGTAGGATTTAAAGAAACAGTAGTCGCTGCCATCGGCACTCCTGAGCATATCGATTGTGTGGCTGCTACCGTTGCAACTGGCAATGCCGTTACCGCTACCGTTGCTGAACCTTTTGCACTTACACAACTGTTAATCGTTGCCGTTACTTCATATAAACCTGCCTCTGAAGAGGTAATGCTTGTTTTGTTGGCAGTATTGGTAGCCGTAGTAGACGTTCCTTGTTTGGTTACCCAAGACCATGTGGCCGTACCCGGTGTAGTCGTTGCTGCTGTTAAGGCCATATTCGTACCTGCACAATACGCAAAAGACGTATTCGGTGTTAAACTAGAGGTAATGGTTGGTGTAGCTGGGGTTGGGTTAACCGTTAAAGTCGCTGCACTTGAAGTAGCAGGGCAAGTACCGTTTGTTTTAACAATTACCTGGTATTTTTTACCTGTTAAACCCGTAACATTCGAAATGTTCATCGTGGCCGTTGTAACATTGGTATAAACACCCGTATTCGTCAAATCAGTAAACGTACCCGGTGTAGCAGATTCAATTTGCCATTGGTAAGTCAAGGTAGCGCCTGTCGCTGCAACCGTAAAGGAAGTTGAAGCACCCTCACATTTCGAAACTGATGCTGGTTGTGTGGTGATATCAGGTTTAACGCAACAAGACACCGCTTTAACAATTACAGGCATTGGATCACATGCCGAAGCACTTGCAGTAATAATATTAGCAAAAACAGTATTCGTTCCTGATATCGTTAGGCTAGTGTTTGACAAAGTACCTGACATTGCACCAAAATAAAATGCACCAGCGGTGGCATTAAGGGTATAGGTACCTGGTTGTAAAGACACACCAAAATTAACGGTAGTAGCGCTACCGCAGTTTATCGTTACAGATTTAGAAGCGATGACTGTTGCACCATTTTTAATGGTAAATAGTGATGAATTTGTGGAACCAGCACCAGAGCAACCAGCAACCCAAGTAGCACCAGAAACCACAAAGGAAGTTAATTCTACTGCTTGCGTTACTGTTAAGGTAATTACATCACCACTTCCTGCTGCAGGATAGCTTGCTCCTGGAGATGCCGGCCCTATACTGCCTGCTATTGGACTTGTTTCATTACTAGATATATATAAGGTTTGGTCACCAGTTGTTCCAACAAGAGGCACCCAAGAAGTTGTAACGGTACCATTATTGGTTACAGTAAGTAAGGCTGTTTTAGCAGCATCTTTATACCAATTGTACTTTTTACCATCACCTACGGTTAAATTCGTAGCCACACCACCATCCTCGCAATAGGTTAAATTCGTAGGGGCAGTTGGTAATTTTGAAGTAACCGTTGAAGTGGCAGTAGCAGCACAACCAGGAACATTTGGATTAGATACCGTCACAGAATAATTACCAGCCTTTGATGCAGATTGCGATGCCGTTGTGCTCACTACTTCACCTGCCGTATTACTCCATGTATAAGTTTTTGTATAAGAAACCAAAGGATCATAAGGCTCAACAACAGGCTTTAATGTGGCAATAGGTGGTGAACATAATACTTCATTATCTAAAGTAGCAGTTAAAAATTTGGAGATTTTGATCTGATCGGAAGCCGAGGAACAAGATTTTAAATTATCTTCAACACAAACCCTCACATAAGTGTCGGGCGTAAGTAAATCAGCATTTACTATATTTAATTTATTGGCAGTAGCAGCAGCAATCTGTGTTTCTGTGCCTGTTGAAGTATTAGTTTTATACCAATAATATTTTAAATTCGGTGCAACAGCCAATTTTGAATCTAAAATTAATGTACCATTTGTGGAACAAAAATTAACATCATCGCCTAAATCTGGAAGCGTTGGATTTTGAGCAACAATTCCTGAACAATCATTTTTAAAAGAAATATCATCTAAAGCAATATCAGCACCTGATTGAGGAATGGAACCTTGTCCTTTAATTTGAACTTTAACGGAAGTATTTGTTCCTGAATTCCAAGTACCGTATAATTGCGTCCATGTTATAGGAACAGCTGTTGTGGTAACTTTATCTAACATAATTGGATCTCCTTTACTATCAACATATGGATCTCCATTTGGATCTAATGAAACATATTGAACAACTTTACCATTTGCATCAAATACTTTCCTAGATACGGTAGCGCTAAAAGAAACAGCATTACCAGGATTTAATGTAATTTTTACACCATTAATATAAACATCATAATTAATGGCAGGACCTAAAATTAATGTGTTCCAAAACGAGAAGTAATACAACTGACCAGGCGTAACTGAAACCGTTTGTTCCCAAAATAATGGATCTATAGCCGCTTTGGGATCCACGTATAAAATTTTGTCTGAAGATCCTCCTTTTCCAACTGTACCTAAATCAGGGCTAAAAGATGTTCCTTGTTTTGTAACACCTTCACATTTATAAACTTCTTGAAAATCACTTATATAATATTTGTCACCAGTAGCATAATGGCATTGGTTAACATCTAATTTTGATTTAATATAAGGTCCTGCATAAATATTATCAGATTTAAAATCGTTAGCAATATAACCGGCTTCAAAATCACCATTTCTTACTGCTTCTTTTACAGGAACAGCGCTACATTGCCCAAATACATCCATTGAACAAAAAGAAATAGCAATAACTAAAAAGGCAATTAGGGAACTGTGGTTAATTTTTTGTAAAACTTTTTTCATGTACTTGGGGTATAAGTTTTAGGGTAATCAAAGCAACAAACTTATCAAATGAAGACAGTATTTATTTTCTTGATTACAGTATCAATACTATTTTAGCGCTTAAAGTAACTGTCAAAATTAGTAAAAAATGAAGAAATACTAATACTTTAGTAACAATTAAATAAGTGTTAAGTTGTAAGTGTTGAGTGTTGAGTAAAATTTACTCAACACTCAACACTCAACACTCATCACTTATTTGCATCATTTCGCCAAGCATCTACCGCATTTCTTACGCTTCCATTTTTTTCGAGCAACTCTGAAGCTTCTTCGTAAGTAACCGGTATTTCATCCATCACCATACGTTTGGCACGATCAACCAATTTGAGGTTGCTCAATTGCATGTCGACCATTTTGTTGCCTTTTACTTTCCCTAACTTAATCATTACGGCCGTAGAAATCATATTGAGCACTAATTTTTGTGCTGTGCCTGATTTCATGCGCGTACTACCAGTTACAAACTCGGGACCAACCACTACTTCGATGGCATCATCCACCGCTTGACCAATTACAGATCCCGCATTACAACAAATACAAGCCGTATAAATGCCATTGGCTTTGGCTGTATTAATACCACCCAACACATAAGGGGTACGACCTGAAGCCGCAATGCCGATAAGGGCGTCTTTTGGACTAATATTTTTAGCGCCTAAATCTACCCACGCTTGGGCAATATCATCTTCAGCAAACTCAACTGCTTTTCGAATGGCAGTATCTCCACCAGCGATAATGCCAATTACCAAATCGTGAGGTACCCCAAAAGTAGGAGGACATTCAGAGGCATCGACTACCCCTAACCTGCCACTGGTACCTGCGCCGATATAAAATAACCTGCCTCCATTGGCAAGTCTTTTAGCCACTTCATCCACTACTTTTTCAATGGCAGGAATTACCTTCTCCACAGCTTTAGGCACAGATTGATCCTCTTTATTAATATTATGTAGTAAATCAACAGTACTCATTTGCTCCAAATTTTTATAAGAGGAGGAAGATTCGGTGGTATTCATGTGTTAAGTGTTAAGTAGTAGGACAGGGTACAAGGTACAAGGTACAGAGTACAAGGTACAGAGTACAAGGTACAGAGTACAAGGTACAAAGTATTTGGTTTGGGCAAAAGAATAAAAGATAAATTCTAGGCGAACGACACAAAAGACAGTGTTCAAATCACATTATCACAGACGATAAAAGATAATTAAAATAAAAAATAAAGGATAAAACAAAACCTAAACACTTGATATTCCGTGTAAATAACACTGTATGCTAAAGAAAAACTTCAAGTAATGTTAAGAAACTTCATTTTAAACCTATATTTTTAGCTCAAATTATGGAGAAACTCTTTAAATACATCAAGCGAGTGCTTTTTGGGCTATTTATTGTTGTAGTACTATTTGCGACTACAGCAGTAGGATTGACGTATCTATACCAAGATAAAATTATTCAACATTTTGTATCGGAAGCAAATAAACACCTACAAACCAAAGTAGCAGTAAAAAAAATATCTTTCTCCGCCTTTGAAAAATTCCCACAAGTAGCCATTCGTTTTGACGATATCGTCATCAACGAATCGTATAAAAACAGCAAAAATTATTTACTAAAAGCCCATAGAATATATTTCACCTTTGACATTTGGGACATGATTAACGGGCAATATAAACTGCACAAAGTATATATTTCAAAAGGAAATGCGCATATTAGGCTAAATAAAGAAGGCATACCCAATTATGAAATCATAAAACCTGATGCCAGCAAAAGTAAAAAGAAAGTGAATTTTGATCTTAAAAAAATTATCCTCGAAGAGGTCGAAATACAATATGCGAATGAACAAAAAAACAATACGGTTCAACTTTATGCACACTTCACAAGTGCTAACTTAAAATATTCGCCCAAAGAAATAGCCATTGCTGTAGATGGAAATTTAACCGTGCATAAAATAAATGTAGCAGAGAAAATATACTTTAAAAACAAAAATATTGATTTAAAAAGTGCTTTGGTATTTTCGACAGCAAAGAAATTATTAACAATTAAACCAACAAGTGTGTTGGTCGAAAAATCTGAATTTTTGGTGAGTGGCACCCTTAAAGCTGGCAATAAACCCTCTATTGACCTTTCGCTAGAAGGCATCAATACCAATATCCAAACCATCCTCTCCTTGCTATCCAAAGACATTTACGACAAAATAAGTGTGTACAAAAGCAAAGGAGATGTGTATTTTAAAGGAACTGTTGCAGGAGAAATTGCTAACGGTAATCAGCCCGACATAGAGGTATTATTTGGTTGTCAGCATGCCTCTTTTTACCATCCATCCATTAAAAAAGAACTTACCAAAACTTCGTTTAAAGGTACATTTAATAGTACGGCGCTACAAAACAGTCTCGAAATTTCGGATTTAGAAAGTTATTTAGACAATCGTAAAATCAGTGGGGAGTTTAAAATTACAAACTTTAGTAACCCAGACATCAGTTTTGACCTCAATGCTGATTTAAATATCGCTTCTATCATTGCCTTTTACCCTATCAAAGGGCTTGAATATGCCAAAGGTGAAATGAGTATAAACCTTGCTTTTAATGGTAAACTAGCAGATTTAAAAACAACGGAAGGCAAAAAAAACATCCATACCAATGGAGAAATTACCGTGCATGCACTTGATTTTAAAGTAAGCGCTAAACCCTATGTGTTTAGTGATTTTAAAGCTAATTTCTTATTCAATAAAAACGATGTGTCTATCAATCAATTTAGCGGTAAAATTGGGAATACTGATTTTGCATTGGATGGCTTGTTTAAGAATGTATTTCCATTTTTGTTTTTTAAAGAAGAAAAAATTGTCATTGATGCGCATTGCAAATCTGTATTGGTTGATCTAGATGAATTATTAGCCAATAGCAAACAATCAGACAAAGATACTTCAAATTATAAATTTGCTATTTCTCCCCGCTTAACGCTTGATTTAAATTGTAATATAGGAAAACTTAAATTCAGGAAATTTAATACCGGAAACATTCAAGGAGAACTAAAACTGAACGACAAAATTGTATCCACTAGAAACACCTCCTTTACCATAGCTGGCGGCAGCATTAGCCTCAATGCCAATCTCAATACCAATAATGTAGAAAAAATGCAGTTACAAGCACAAACAGCCTTCAACAACATTATAGTAGACAGTGTTTTTTATATGTTCGAAAATTTTGATCAAAATTTCATTACCCATCAAAATTTAAGAGGACGGCTAACTACTTCCATAGATTTAGAAATGGCGTTTAATAAAAACCTTCAAATTAACCCACAATCAGTGAAAGCTGATGTAAATGTAAGTTTGGTAAACGGACAACTGCTCAATTTTGAACCCATGCAAAAACTGTCGAAATTTGTCGATGCCGTGGAGTTAAGGAATATTAAATTTAAAGAAATTAAAAACAGCATCCATATTGAAAACAAATTGGTCACCATTCCAGAAATGGTGATAAAATCAAACTTAAATACCATTGGCATTTCGGGCACACATACTTTTGACAATGCCATGAATTACAAATTAAAAGTGTCGTTGAAGAATTTTAAAAAGAAAAATACAAGTGAAGAGGAAAATGCCTTGCAAGACGAAAAAGATGGTGGTACTACCTTGTTTTTAAAAATACAAGGAACCCCACCAAACATTAAAATAAGCTATGATACTAAGGCAGTTAAGGAAAAAATAAAGGAAAGATTAAAGGTTGAATCGACTGAAATAAAAAATTTATTTAAGAAAAGAAATCTTGACGAAGAATGGAAAAAACAGCAAAAAGTACAAGTCGATGAAAATAATGTGATTGATTTAGACGAATAAATTTGTGATTATTGCATAAAATTCAATAATTTTAAGGCAATCGTATAAATATATTCAAAAAAGTTTAACCAACTCATGTTCTACCTTCGCTACATATGCATTGCAACCGCCTTACTTTACGTAAGCTTGCTAGACGTATGTGCGCAGGATGTAAACTCTAAAATCAAAGCCATCTTTATCTATAATTTTACCAAATACATAGAGTGGCCCGAAAATCAAAAACAAGGAGACTTTGTGATAGGGGTATTGGGAAATAATAATCCTAACCTGATCAAAGAACTAGAGAAAATGGCCGCTTTGAGCAAAATAGGAACAAGAAGCTTTATTGTAAAAGTATATAACAACGTAGAGGAAATTGGAAAATGCCAATTGCTGTTTATTACGGCCGAAAAAAGCACTTCTATAACAGCGGCAGCACAAAAAATTGCTAAAAACAATACCTTGGTGATAGGAGAAAATGCAGGTTTAATTAAAAAAGGGGCTGTCATCAACTTTGTTTACCAAGAAAATAAACAAAAATTTGAATTAAGTAAATCAAATGCTGAACGATCTGGCTTAACTGTGAGCTCTAGTTTAGTAAACATGGCCATATTAGACGAAAAATGATAAATAAGTTTGTACATATTGTTCTTCTGACTTTATTCACTTGCATAGGTGTAGTTGGTGGTGCGTATGCACAACAAACTAAACTTGCAGAGGCTGAGCAAGCATTAAAAGAGAGTGATTTTGAAAAGGCAAAACAAGCCATTGAATTGGCATTGACTGCAGAAGACGTAAGCAACGATCCAAAGGCTTGGTATTACAATGGCTTTATTAATAAAGAATTATACAAAAGAAAAGATGCCGCAACTGGAGGCATGACTTACCGTCAAAATGCCCTGAATTACATCAACAAATGTATTGGTCTTGACAAAGAAAACAAGTATACCAATGATTGCAAAAACATCACTAAGTACCTGCTTTCAACCATTAAAACTGATGCGGTTAATACATTAAACAAAGAAGACTACAAAAATTCGTTTAACTACTTTAAATTTTATTTAAGCAATTATCATTTAATCAGCAATGCCATAGATACCGCAAGTATTTATTACGCGGGTTATGCTGCCCATAGAAATGGTGACATACCAGAGGCCATTCATTACCTTGATTTAGCGATGCAATATGCCTACAACGACCCGTTGTTGTATGTTATCCTTTCAGATGATTATTTAGCCACCAACAATATCAAACAAGCAGATAATGTGGTTTTATTGGCGACAGAAAAATACAACGATAACAAAGAAATAGAACAACTAAGGGTACGCTATTATAGCCAAACAAACAATATTACCTTATTAATTTTATCGCTACATCAAGCCATAAGAACTGAACCTACAAATTTAGATTATCATTTATTGCTATCTCAAGTATATGAAAAACTGGCGGTGAATGACAGTATCAATAAAAGATCACATTTGCATAATGCGGAAAAATCATATTTGCAAATCCTAACCATTAATGCAAACAATACCACAGCAAATTATAGTTTGGGTATTATCTATTATAACCAAGCAGTAGATATCATCAATAAACAAAATTATAATATCGACTTTACCACCTTGGCGCAAATACAAGATGAGTGTGTTGACTTGTTTAAGAAAGCACTACCATTTGCTTTAAAAGCATACGAATTAGAGCCTAAAAACAAGAATGTGCTTGAAATGCTTTCAGGTATTTATTTTGGATTGAATGATTTAGACAAATCAAATCAATTTAAAACCGAACTTGAAAATCTTAAGAAATGAAATTTAGGTTCAACATTGGGAGAAAAATCTGGTTAGGGTTTGGGTTATTTATCTTTTTTACCATACTAAATTTTGTTCTTACTTATCTTACGCTACACAATAGCAGAACCTTAAACAATGAGGTAACCAAAGTCTATAATCCATCGGCAGAAGCGTTGGATGATTTAGATTTACTATTGGTAAGGTCTCAAAAATACATCAGTAACTGGGTGTTTGTTCAAAGTGGCCCAGATAACCAAGACAAGTTTATTTTAAGAAAACTCATTAGTCAGGATTACCCAAACAAAAGAAGAGAAATTGAAGCTTTATCTGTCTATTGGCATCCAGTTGAAAAAGAAAAAGTCAACAAGCTTTTTGTAAAAATAGATAGTCTATTTCAAATGTACCGGGGTATAATGGTGCAATTAAAAGATTTTACGACATACGAAGACCCCAATATTATATTTTTCATTCGCCCTCAATTAGATGGAGGAAATGTAGATTTACTTACCCGTGAAATTTTGGATGAATTGTCTGTCATTAATGAAATTCACAGAGATTCGGCCCACGATAAAAGTGTGCAGATGATCAGTTCATTTGACTTATTACAGGCTTATGTAATCAATGCGGGTATACTGCTCATTATCATGGGCTTTCTCATTGCCTTTTTCACGACCAAAACCATAGTGCCCCCACTCAAAAATTTACGCCAAATTTTATTGAAAATGGGGAAAGGAATTCTTCCTGAAAAAGAAATTGAACATCGTCAGGATGAAATTGGTGACATGACAGGGGCCTTGAATCAGCTGGTAAATGGCTTAAAAAGTACCACAGATTTTTCTAGAGAAATTGGTAGTGGGAATTTTGATGGCAAATACCAACCCTTAAGTGAACAAGATACACTCGGACATGCATTGTTAAAAATGCGTGACGACTTATTTGAAAATGAGCAAATGCTCGAAAATAAAGTAAAAGAAAGAACTGAAGAGGTTGTTAAACAAAAAGAAGAACTCGAAAAGCAAAATGATGTCATTGAGGAAAAAAATGAAAAACTTCAAATTTTATACAATGATGTTACCGATAGTATCAAATATGCTTTAAGAATTCAACAATCTATTTTACCACCAACTTCTTATGTAAAAAAATACATTCCTGATGTGTTTTTTCTTTACAAACCTAAAGACATTGTAAGTGGCGATTTTTATTGGTTCGAAGAACAAGGTGAAGACTTATTTATTGCCGCAGTAGATTGTACTGGCCATGGAGTACCAGGCGCATTGATGTCGATGGTTGGTAATAATATTCTTAACCGATCGGTCACCGATCATATATTAACAGATTCTGCTGCCATTTTAGACGAATTAAATGAAGGCGTTAGTAGAGCCTTGCGGGTTGGTCAAGAAGATGCCCAAGGTTCAAAAGATGGCATGGACATCACCTTGTGTAGGATTAATTATAATAAAAATTTATTGCAATATGCTGGCGCTTTCAATCCTCTTTACCGTATCAGAAACGGAGAATTAGAAGAATTCAAAGCCAACAAATTCCCTATAGGTCATTATGCTGAAGATCCTGATTTAAAATACACCAATTTAGATTTTGAAATTCAGAAAGGCGACACCTATTACATCTTTACCGATGGGTATGCCGACCAATTTGGTGGACCAAAAGGTAAAAAATTCTTATACAAACGCTTTAAAGAATTATTATTGCAGATCTGTACTTTGCCCATGGCCGAACAACAACGCTTATTGGACAAAGAAATCACAGAATGGATGGGAGATTCGGAGCCACAACTAGATGATATTCTAGTAATTGGTTTTAAAATATAATAGTTTATTCAAATTTTAATTGCACAAAATGTCGCAATCAGCTATGATAGATTACCTTGCTTTGTATGAAAGGATGCATGAAAACAATATCATGCTTACTTTTAAAGGGGAGGTTACTGTTGATTTGGTTAATTCGGTTTTAAAGATTATTGAAGATCGATTAGACCGTATTGAAGAAGACAGAAAAACCAGGAAAAAAGTATACAATGTTCTTGTCGAATGTCTTCAAAATTTGTGTAATCACATTGATTCTACCGATTTTGAAGTAACAGGCTATGACAGTAAAACCGCTTTATTGATTATTGAAACCGATATGACTGGCTACAGTGTCGTAACAGGAAATTACGTGCCCATAGAAAAAGTGGAAGGATTAAAACTTCGTATCGATGAAATAAATTCTATCTCTAAAGACGAACTCAGAGAACTCTATAAACGTACGCTTAACAATGGTCAATTTTCTGAAAAAGGCGGTGGCGGCCTAGGCTTTATAGATATTGCGAGAAAGTCGGGACAAAAACTGAAGTATAAATTTCAGAAAGTAAACCAAGAAATTGAATTTTTTAGTTTACAAATTGATATCCCTAAAATTGATAAAGGGGAAGAAGAATAATTGAAAACCAATAGACGTATACAACATGGAAATATTTGAACTCCCAGCTAAAAACCATACCCCTTACATAAAACTAGACCATAATACTGGAATTATGGAATTTAAAGGTAGATCAACACCGGAAAATTCTGTAGAGTTTTATGACCCTATCAACAAATGGTTAATACAATTAATTGCAGATGCTATTGCCATACCTGTAATCGTACAATTAAAATTTGAATATTTTAATACCAGCTCTTCTAAATGTATTTTAGATGTACTTAAAAAGTTTGCAGAGCTTAAAAAATCAGGTGCCGATGTGAAAGTGGAATGGTACTACGAAGAAGATGACGACGATATGAAAGAAGCAGCGGAAGACTATAGTGATATCGTAAAAATTCCTTTCGAGATTATAGAAGTACCTGAAGACTAAACCCTAAAAATGAGCAATAAAAAACAACTTTTTGAACACGAAATCACTGTTTTGGAACACAGCAGAAGCATTATTGCCGATGACACCAAAACCAGGGAAGAGGTTATAGGAGACTATAAAAACCTCTGTGATCACTATGAGGAAATGCTCGACCAATCTAAACTAATCACCAAAGTAAGTGATAAGTTACAAAACAAACTTAACTCAGCCAATGCTGCTCTTGCTGATAAAAATGTAGAATTACAAGAAACCATTGATGAGCTTACCAAAGCAAAAATAGGTAAAAAAGCAGCAACCATCACCTTTGGTTTAGCGGTTGTACTTTTTGTGTTGTCAGAAGGCATCCTTGATCCCGTGATTGAAACTGTGGCCAAACAAGTCATCGTTAGTAATCCAAAACAAACCGCATTTATACAATACAGCACCATCATACTTTGGACAAGTATGTTTGGCAAACTTATCATGGCTTTGTTGTTAAAACCTTTAGAAACTTTTATCGAAGAATATTTATTAAACCGCGCTTTAGCTCAACAAAAAGCACTCGAAACAACCCTCAAAACATAAAACTTTGTTCAAATACTACGTCATATATAAGCCATTCGGCATGCTATCTCAATTTACCAAAGAAGGTGATCACGCCACTTTAGGAGAATTATTTGACTTCCCTAAAGACGTGTACCCAGTAGGGAGATTAGATGCCGATAGTGAAGGACTTTTGGTAATTACGAATGACAAAAGACTTAACAACAGGCTTTTAGACCCTTTATTAAAACACGAACGCACCTATTTGGCCCAAGTGGAAGGACAAGTTAATGACGTAGCCTTGGCAAGATTAAAAACAGGTACAGAAATTAATGTGAATGGGGTAAAATACAAGACTATTCCTGCAAAAGCAGAAGAAGCTGTTGACCCAACATTACCAGAAAGAAATCCTCCTATCCGTTTTAGAAAAAATATTCCTACTTCTTGGATTAAATTGGTTTTAGTTGAAGGCAAAAATAGACAAGTGCGTAAAATGACGGCTTCTGTTGGATTTCCAACCTTAAGACTTGTGCGCACTCAAATCGGAAAACTCCTCATGACAGGCATGCAACCTGGTGATGTGGTTGAATACAATGAACCTAATATTTACAAATTATTAGGGGTATCCCAAAAAGCAAAATAATACTCATCTTTTTAGAATACTTGTCCGTACAAGCTGCTACATTTAATCGCAATATATGTTCCTTTACAAAAATATCGCCTTACCAATCTTTTTCACCATCATTTTGACTTTAAATGGTGCAATAGCCCAAGTAAAAATTGAAAACCTTGATAAAGTAAACGACACTAAATTATTGTTGATAGACACCAAACTTACGGAAGCTTGGAAAACAAACAATATTTGTATTCCAACATTTCAAATAAATTTTATCACCAAATCATCTTTAGTCGTCTCAAAATTAAAAACCCCGGTACCACCCACCTTGGCCAATAATGCCATAGTACTCTCAGGAATTAAAGACAAAACCTACCTTCAAATTACCAACGAAGCCTATCAATATTACATCAATCAATTAATCAGTTTAGGGTATAATGTTATTTCAAGAGATGTATTCGAACAAAATGATACCTATAAAAGAATGGTATTGGTATCACTTGATGCTACAGAATACAAATGCATTGGTTCACCAATTGAAAACCAAGTAAAACTAACAGGAAGTACCCATGCCAAATCATTTGCAGCAGGCAACAATCCTACTTTACAATTTTTGAATTCCCCTCAAAACACCCCGAAAATCACTAAAATGTTGAAAGACTTAAATACCAATTTAGTTGATTTCAACATTACCATTGACTTTCTAGAATACATGACCCAAAGGGGGATGACCAATAAATGGGACTATATCAACAGCACCGGAGCACCTGCAACGATCTTGTTAGACAGTAAACCAAAATTGTTTGTTTCAGCAATGAATGCTAATTTCTTTAACCCTTCCTTACAATTTGCCAATTTTACCCAAAAAGTAGCCGCAGGAATAGAAAGAAAATACTTCAAACAAATGAAGTTTATTTACAAATCTCCTGAAATGGAAGCTAATTTTGGAAAAGCTTCTAAAGTTTATGAACTCGTTGTTGAGGAAGAAATATACAAAGCAGCGTGTTTAGAACTCATTAAAAAATACATCGACATGATGGTATTGCGATTAAAACAAGAACATAAATAAGGCATTTTTATCAAAAAACATACCACATCATTTTTTTAGATACGCTTGCCTCTCTGCTTCAGGAAATTTCTCTATGGCATAACGCAACATGGTTCTTGGCATCGTTTGGTAGTGTGTATTCAAAAATTGCTTTAAAATTTCAAGATCTCTTTTCCCTACTTCTCTTAACATCCAGCCGACAGCTTTCTGTATTAAATCATGAGGATGATGCACTAGTATTGTCGTAAGTGAAATCGTATCACGATATTGCCCTTTTCGAATAAAAAAGAAGGTAGCAATAATGGCAATTCTTTGCTCCCAAAAATTACTTGATTGTACTAATTCATAAAGAATTGTACGGTCTTTATCATACAAGTAGGCGCCTACAATTTGTGCAGCCGAACAATCAACTAAATCCCAATTGTTTATGCCCTGGGTATTGCTAAGATAAAAATCAAAAATAGCTTTTTGAATTGAAGGGTCATTGGTTTTTATAAATTGATTTACCAATATAAATAAACCCGCAGACCTCATTTCATGGACTGGGTCTAAAATTAATGCTTGAATTTCAGGTAAGGTGGCAATTGTTTCGTACTTTTTTACTACTGCCCTGATTTGAGGTACCGTAATACCTAAAAAAATATCTCCTTCCCCATATTCTCCTTTCCCCGTTTTAAAAAATGAAGGGTAAAAAGCTGCTTTTAGAGGATTAATAAAAGCATTCAAATCTTGTCGTAATTGTGCAACCATATTAAAACATTGTTTAGCTTTGTGGCGGATGCTCAAATTTGTCAATAAAAATTACTTTAACAAAGCAATCATCATAAGAAATAGTGTATTGTAAAATCATCTGCTCAAATGCAAACAATTCAAAACAAGCATATCATTGTTAAAGCCCAAAAAGCTGGTGCAGAATTAACCTCTATTGTAAAAGAGGGTGTAGAATATTTATGGCAAGCAGACCCCGCCGTTTGGGGAAAACATTCGCCAATTTTATTTCCAATTGTAGGTACTTTGGTCAACAATAGTTATCAAATAGAAGATACAACCTATCAATTACCCAAACATGGCTTTGCCAGAGACCTAGACTTTGAATTGAGGAGCCAAAGCAACAATACGCTTCATTACCAATTGAACTACACAGAGGAATTATTGAAAATTTATCCGTATAAATTTGAATTACATATTCTCTATAGCATTGAAAATGAAAATCTTGAAGTTAGCTACCTGGTTAAAAATATTGATGAAAAAGAAATTGTATTTTCAATTGGAGGTCATCCAGCCTTTAAATGTCCTTTGTTTGAAAATGAACAATTTGAAGATTATCAACTCACATTTGAACAAGAAGAAATACTCTTAAGTCATTTGGTAGACCTATCTAATGGTACCATTACTGCATCACAAGCGGAGATTGCGATGCATGATAAAAGCATTCCCTTAAACACCTCATTATTTGACAGAGATGCCCTTATATTTAGGCATTTAAAATCTAAATGGGTAGCACTTTTGCATAAAGAAACGGGGAAAGGGGTAAAAATGAGTATCAATGAATTTCCTGCTTTAGGGATTTGGTCAAAAACAGGCTGCGAACAATTTGTCTGTTTAGAACCTTGGCAAGGATTAGCAGATAATACAGGATTTAATGGGCAATTTACTGAAAAAGAAGACATAGTGGTATTGAATCCAAATGAGTCATGGAAAGCCTCCTATACAATTCAAATTATTTAATTTAAAAATTATATTTGTAGCATAACCCTGAG
This sequence comes from Cytophagales bacterium, assembly GCA_044357485.1. Classification (GTDB taxonomy): domain Bacteria; phylum Bacteroidota; class Bacteroidia; order Cytophagales; family UBA9547; genus CALPQG02. The sequence goes on along the minus strand of JBIKPL010000002.1, from coordinate 16,130 downwards.
CATACATTTTCGTAGAAAGTCAAACATTCTGTAAAGACTGTTACCCTAGCCTAAACATTAAAAAACATAAATACCATGGGAATTACTGCAAATCAAGTAAAGATTGTCCAAAAAGAAGATTTAACTGATTTTAAATATGCCAAAAAGGACGTATTGGTTGATGTCACTAAACAACGCTTGCGCAGTATTTACATGAAAAAAGCTGAAATGCTAGGCAATAGTTACAAAGGAAAAGTAAAATTAACTTTTGTTTCTGAAGATGAGCATTTTTTTGCTGTAGAAACCACCATTTGGGCCGTTAATGAAGAATATATTTCTTTAAAAGGCGGTGTAAATATTCCAACAAAAGCAGTTTGTGAAATAGAATTTTAATCCTATACTTATCATAAACGAAGAAGCCATTAGTGAAAACTATTGGCTTCTTCGTTTATGATAAGCCTCTCTCATTGCTTAAGAAATTTTTTTGACTCCCGAATAGTTTAAAATCCTATATTTCAATCCTTATATTTTTGATTAATTTAAGTTTATGCCTACTTTAGTGGTATATCGTACAATTAAGTAAAAATAGAAGACGATAGGTGCTATACTTTATTAAAAATATGAAAAAATTAGACTTCAAAAAAGACATATTTCCTCATTTAGCTGTTATCGCAGCATTTTTATTGTTGGTTATCTTTTATTTTAGTCCCATATTTTTCGAAAATAAAACCTTAGAACAACACGACATTATTCAATGGAAAGGTAGTGCTGAAGAAATTGTTCAATTCAGAAAACAACACCATGAAGAACCCTTATGGACCAACGCGATGTTTGGAGGAATGCCTTCCGCATTTGTGTCAACCGAACATTATGGTGATATTTTTAAACATGTTCACAAAGTATTGACTTTAGGGTTGCCACATCCAGTAAGCTTAATATTTATTATGCTTATCTCTTTTTACCTCCTTTTATTAGCCTTTGACCTTAAGCCCATATTAGCAGCCATTGGCGCCATTGGATTTGCCTTAGCCACCTTTACCCTTGTGAGTTTAGGGGCAGGACACAATGCCAAAATAATGGCCATCGCCTATATGCCCATGACGCTGGCCGCAGCAATTTGGGCTTTTAGAAAAAAACCACTTACTGGAAGTGCCCTTTTTGGTTTGGCATTTGCCTTACAAATCAGAAGCAGTCACTTACAAATTACCTATTACTTAGCCTTGGTATTGCTAGCATTGGGCATTTCTGAATTGCTATTTGCGTACAAAAACAAAACAATAACCCATTTCTTCAAAGCTGCTGCTTTGTTATTGGTGTTTGGATTAATTGCAATTGCTTGTAATCTTGGCTCTTTGTTGACCAATTATGAATACAGCAAAGCTTCTATTCGAGGCAAATACCTATTAAAACCACTTGACACTAAAGAAGTAAAAAGAGAAGAAGGCTTAGATAAAAACTATGCCTTTGATTATAGTCACGAAAAATTTGAAACCTTTACCCTATTGGTGCCTAACTTTTATGGTGGAGGGAGCAGCACAGCACTCGATAAAAACTCTGCTACTTATAAAGCAATGGTCGACAAAGGTGTACCTCAAGAAAGTATCAATCAATTTATAGCCAATGTTCCCATTTATTTTGGTGGTTTAAATTTTACGGCAGGGCCAGTGTATGCAGGTGCCATTATTTGTTTCTTGTTTGTATTAGGATTATTAATTGTTGACAATAGATGGAAATGGTGGCTATTGGGTGGCACCTTGCTGTCGTTTATGTTATCATGGGGTAGTTATTTTCCATCATTTAACTATTTCATGTTTGATCATTTCCCATTGTACAATAAATTTAGAGCAGTAACCATGGCCATGGTCATTGCTCAAATGACGATGCCTTTACTTGCCATTTTAGCCCTTGACAAAGGGCTGAAATCGAGCTTAAGTGAAGTAGAAAAACCGTTGAAAATTTCACTTGGTATCGTTGTGGGAACTTTAGTACTCATTATGCTTATGGCAAGCTCAGGAACTTTAGAAGGCAAATCTGATGCTCAACTTCGAGAAGCTGCTGGAGGAGAATGGTTACTCGATGCCGTAAAAGAAGACCGCATAAGCTTGGTACGCGCTGATGCCTTTAGGTCTATGATGTTTATTTTGGGTGCAGCAGTGTGCCTATATTTGGTTTTAATCAATAAATTAAAAGCTAATTTGGCTATTGCCATCATTGCCTTTTTAACTTTGATTGACCTTTGGAGTGTTGACAAACGCTATTTAAATAAAAATAATTTTGCCAAACATGTCATGGAAAACTTTTACACGCCATCTGAAGCCGATGTTGCCATCATGGAAGATAAATCATTAGATTACAGGGTATTTAATTTAAATAATCCGTTTAATGATGCGCGTACTTCTTATTTCCATAAATCAATTGGAGGTTATTGTGCTGCAAAAATGAGAAGGTACCAAGATGTCATTGAAAGAGCACTGACGCCAGAAATGGAATCCCTGATTACCAGCTTCAACAATAAAACGTTTAGCCCTCAATTATTGGCTTCCCTTCCGGTATTAAATATGTTAAACACCAAATACCTTAAACTTGGAGAAACAAAAGATGCCGTATTACGCAATCCTTATGCCTTAGGAAATGCTTGGTTTGTAACCGAATTAAAAGCCGTTAATGGTGCTGACCAAGAAATTGCAAGCCTTAAATCAAACAACCCTAAACTTACTGCCATAGCCGATTTGAAAGAATTCGTATTTACGCCTTCTCATTACGACACCACAGGCGCAAGGGTAACCTTAGATAGTTATGAACCTAATCATTTAACTTATACCACCACCAACGATAAAGTAGGATTTCTTGTATTTTCTGAAGTGTATTACGATAAAGGTTGGCAAGCTTTTATGGATGGTCAAAAAATTGACCATATTAGGGTAAATTACATTTTACGTGGTATTAAATTGCCACAAGGAAATCATAAAATAGAATTTAAGTTTCATCCAAACATGTATTATATAGGCAATACTATTGGTTTATATGCTTCTATTGGTTTGTTATTGATTGTTGTGGGGGTTGTGGGTACTCAATATAGAAAAAACCTCCACAAAGCTTAAGGCATATAGGTATAGTTAAAAGTTTCACCTCCAAAGCTTGACGGTAAATTTTTGATAGATGGTAAAACTTTTGAGTGATGGAAACAAAATTTTCTACTGAGCCTGCTTGTGTTGATGCATTGGAAAACGAATTTCCAACACCAGCGCGAGCACAATTTTATATCCCTACTGTAGAAGGGAAAGAGGTGTATTATTTTTGTGGTAATTCTTTAGGGTTACAACCAAAATCTACCGCCCAATATATACAAGGTGAATTAGAACAATGGAAAAACTTAGGCGTAGAAGCACATTTTCAGGGCGATAAACCTTGGTTACACTACCATCAATTTTCCAAAAAAATAACCGCTAAACTAGTCGGAGCTAAAGAAAATGAAGTGGTGATGATGAATTCTCTCACCACCAATTTACACTTACTGCTTATTAGTTTTTATTCTCCAACAAAACAAAAATTTAAAATTATTACCGAAGCGGGTGCATTTTCATCCGATCAATATGCGCTTGAAACCCAAGTAAAACTTCATGGCTTAAATCCTGAAGAGGTAATCATTGAATTATTGCCTAGAAAAGGTGAATATAACCTTAGAACCACCGATATCTTAGCCACTATCGCCAAACATGGCAATGCATTGGCCTTGGTATTGTTGGGTGGTGTCAATTATTTCACTGGTCAAGCATTTGATCTCCAAAAAATCACCGAGGCAGCGCATCGAGTTGGTGCAAAAGCAGGCTTTGATTTGGCACATGCTGTAGGAAATATTGCCTTACAATTACACGATTGGCAAGTTGACTTTGCCGTTTGGTGTTCTTATAAATACCTGAATGCTGGACCAGGAGGCGTTGGAGGAGCATTTGTTCATGAGCATTATGCAAATGACAATTTACCTCGTTTAGGAGGTTGGTGGGGACATATAGAGGCAGAAAGATTTTTAATGAAAAAGAATTTTCAACCGGCTTCCGGCGTAGATGGATGGCAATTAAGCAACGCTCCTATTTTACCGCTAGCAGCCTACATGGCTTCAACCGAAATATTTGACAATATTGGGCTTGACTATCTATTCAAAAGAAGTAAAATACTTACCGCTTACCTTGAATTTTTGTTGCTGAAAAGTAATTTTGACTATAATTTACAAATCATTACGCCATCAAATCCGGAGGAAAGAGGCAGTCAATTGTCTGTTATTTTTAAAGAAAATGGGAAAGACATTTTTAATTTTTTACAAAAAAACCGCATCATTGTTGATTGGAGATCACCCAATGTTATCAGAATCACCCCTGTACCCTTATATACTACTTTTAAAGATATTTTCGTTTTGATTCAAACGCTGAGCAATTACCATTTGCAGCGATAAGCTTAGTTTTATCAAGAGGAAAAATACATTTTCAGGTTAATTTGTATAGAAAAGTTTTATATTTACCAGCTCAAACTATCAACAAAATGGAAAGCACTAACCAACGAATTGTTAATATATATACAGAAGCCAATCCAAACCCAAACTCTTTAAAGTTTGTGGTAGATTTTATGCTTTTACCTGAGGCCGAAAACTTAGATTTCGCCACATTAATGGAAGCGGAAAAATGTCCCTTAGCCATAGATTTATTTAAATTTAATTTTGTAAAAAGGGTATTTATCGCCGCAAATTTTGTAACCATTACCAAAGATGAAGCCGCAGATTGGTCTGATATTTCACCTTTGTTAAAATCTTTTATCAAAGGATTTTTAGAAGATGGCAAACCGCTTTTAATCGGTGAAATTGATGCAATAGCTACCGAAAACGATTCTGAAGTGGTAACTAAAATTAAAGTTTTATTAGACGAATATGTGCGTCCTGCAGTAGAACAAGATGGCGGTGCAATCACTTTCCATTCATTTGTGGACGGCATCGTAAAAGTAAATTTAAAAGGTTCATGCAGTGGATGCCCATCTTCAACAGTAACGCTGAAAGCTGGTATTGAAAATTTATTAAAACGAATGGTTCCAGAAGTACAAGAAGTTGTAGCAGAAGGTGTTTAATCCGTACTGGGTACAGGGTCTTGAGTAAGGTTTTTATATCTTAACACTCAGTACGCTGTACCCTGTACTATATACTCATATAATGAAAATAGGAATCGTTTGTTATCCCACTTTTGGTGGTAGTGGTGTTGTAGCGACAGAACTCGGCAAAGCGCTGGCCAAAAATGGACATCAAGTTCATTTTATCACGTACAGTCAACCTACTCGACTTGATTTTTTTGACCAAAACTTATTTTACCATGAGGTAAATATTTCTTCCTACCCTTTGTTTGAATATCCTCCCTATGAACTTGCTTTGGCAAGTAAAATGGTTGATGTGGTTAAATACGAAAATTTAGACATTTTACACGTACATTACGCCATTCCTCATGCTTCTGCAGCCTATATGGCGAAACAAATTCTCAAAACAGAAGGCATCAATATTCCCGTGATGACCACGTTGCATGGGACAGACATTACCATTGTGGGCAAAGATAAAACCTATGAACCTGTGGTGACTTTTAGTATCAATCAATCAGATGTGGTGACTGCTGTTTCTGAAGATTTAAAAAAAGATACTTATGCCCATTTTAAAATTACACGTGACATTGAAGTGATTCCAAATTTTATTGATTTAGAAAGATTTAAAAAACAGAAAAAAGACCATTTCAAAAAAGCCATTTGCCCCAACAATGAAAAGCTACTCATTCATACCTCTAATTTCAGGGCTGTAAAACGCATTGAAGATGTATTGGCTGTTTTTCAAAAGGTTCGTCAACAATTACCCAGTAAATTATTATTAATGGGCGATGGCCCCGAACGACCTCGCATGGAACAAATGTGTAGAGAATTAGGGATTTGTGAGGATGTTAGATTTTTAGGCAAACAAGAAGCAGTAGAAGAAGTGCTCTCTTTAGGAGATTTGTTTTTATTGCCTTCGGAAAAAGAAAGTTTTGGACTTGCCGCTTTAGAAGCCATGGCTTGTGAAGTTCCCGTTATTTCTTCCAATGCCGGTGGAATTCCTGAAGTAAACATTCAAGGTGTTACTGGTTTTATGAGTAATATTGGCGACGTAGAAGATATGGCAAAAAATGCCTTATTTGTGTTAAAAGATGAAAACCTGCCTACATTTAAAGCCAATGCTTTAGCGCAGGCCAATGTTTTTGACGTCTCCAACATTATGCCTATGTATGAAAAATTATATGAGCAAATGGTTTAAAAATTATTGACCATCCCCATTGATGTTTTCTCCTTAAAAAGCTTTTTTCTTAGTAACATAGCTGTTATCTTGCACACTAATCTTAATTAGTCTAAATAACATGAGCAACTTGGTAAAACATAAAACTATTGCCTCCCTCCATATTGGAGAAACGGGAATAGTGAGTGGCTTTACTGATGAATTGATGTCTTTAAAATTATTAGAAATGGGCTGCTTGCCCGGTAGTAAAATAGAACTTGATTCGATTGCCCCACTTGGCTGCCCCATTTGTATCAATGTTTCTGGCTATCGATTGGCCATACGGCTAGAAGAAGCGGCAACCGTACTATTGGTTTAATTATTTTAGCATTCCCAATTCAATTAAGATTAACAACTTAAAAATGCCAGTAAATACACATCCCAAAATAGCGCTCATCGGCAACCCAAATGCGGGGAAATCATCGCTATTTAACCATCTTACTGGCTTAAATCAAAAAATAGGCAATTTCCCTGGAGTAACGGTCGATAAAAAAACAGGTTCTTGTATTATGGTAGAGCATGTAAATGCTGAAATCATAGATTTACCAGGCACTTATAGTCTTTATCCAAAATCGCAAGATGAGCAAGTCGTTTTTGATATTCTTACCAATCCTCAAGATAAAAATTACCCCGACACCATTATTGTCGTGGTTGATGCCGCTAACCTAAAACGCAACTTACTGTTATTTACAGAAATCAAAGATTTAGGCATCCCTATCGTTTTGGCTATCAACATGATGGATGTTGCCAAACGTCAAGGCATTACGATTAATATTGATCAATTAAAAGCAAAACTAGGCGTACCTGTAGTGGCCATTAATGCAAGAACCGGTGAAGGCATTGATTGGTTAAAAGTGGCGACTTTAGCATCACGGGTAAAACAAAGCCCCGGATTTTTTAACCCTAGCCTTTTTGCTGAACATGTAATCGCTGACATTGTTACCCAATTAAACATTTCGAATACCTATGTTGCTTTTCTTACAGCACACATGTATGATAAAATGCCTCATTTATCGGCCTCAGAAAAAAATACCGTTAAAAATATTTGTCAAAAATATGGTTTTGATAGCAGTGCTTTGCAGGCCAAAGAAACCATTGCCAGGTACCAATACCTAAGCACTTTAATCGGGGAAGTGGTGGTACAAAAACAACTCAATACCGTTGACACCATCAGTAAAAAACTTGACCATGTATTGACCCATAAAATTTGGGGCTATTTGATTTTCTTTGCAACCTTATTTTTAATATTTCAAGCCATTTTTGCCTGGGCAAGCATTCCGATGGAATGGATTGACCTCGGGATAAGTAAACTCAATGCCTTCCTTATCGAGGCATTACCCGCCGGTCCGGCTGTAAATTTATTAACCGAAGGTTTAATTACGGGCCTTGGTGGTGTACTTATTTTTATACCTCAAATTGCCATATTATTTGCTTTCATTGCCATTTTAGAAGAATCGGGTTATATGGCCAGGGTGATGTTTATCATGGATAAACTTATGCGTCAATTTGGCTTAAATGGCAAAAGTGTGGTACCATTGGTATCGAGTGTGGCTTGTGCGGTGCCCGCCATTATGGCTACCCGCAACATCGACAACTGGAAAGAAAGAATGATTACCATTTTTGTAACACCACTCATCAGTTGTTCTGCACGTATTCCTGTATTTACCGTTTTAATTGCCCTAATTGTGCCCGAACATTATGTATTAGGCGTATTCAACATGCAAGGTTTGGCTTTGATGGGCTTGTATTTAATTGGTTTTTTTGCGGCCATCATCACGGCCAAATTGATGCAAATATTATTAAAAAGCAAAGAACGCAGTTATTTTGTAATGGAAATGCCAGGCTATAAAGTACCCCGATGGAAAAATGTTGGCTTAACCATTTTAGAAAAAGTGAAAGCTTTTGTTTTTGAAGCGGGTAAAATTATTGTAGCCATTTCTATCGTATTATGGGTATTGGCTTCTTATGGACCAGGAAACACGATCTTAGAAGCCGCTGACAAAGCCAAAACAATGGCTAAAATCCAACAATTGACCGATGCACAAACGACCAATTTAGTGGCTTCGCATAAACTGGAAGCCTCTTACGCGGGTACTTTTGGAAAATTTATTGAGCCTGCCATTGCTCCCTTAGGTTTTGATTGGAAAATTGGCATTGCCCTCATTACTTCATTTGCCGCACGCGAAGTTTTTATTGGAACCATGTCAACCATCTATAGCATTGGAGCCGATGTCGAAAATGAAAACACCATCGTTAAACGTATGCAAGCAGAAGTAAATCCCAAAACAGGCACCATCATGTATACGCCTGCTTTAGCGATGTCTTTGCTTATTTTTTATGTCTTTGCCATGCAATGCATGAGTACCATTGCCGTCGTGTACCGCGAAACAAAATCTTGGATTTGGCCGGCCATGCAATTGGTGTACATGACCGGATTGGCTTATTTTTCAAGTTGGATGGTATTTGCATTGATGAGCTAACATCGATGATGCCAGTACGTTATAGGTGCCCAAGTATTCAACATGGGCATTACATCAACTACAATGGTACAAATGGTTTTGATTATGGCTATATTCAAAAAAATATTCATTGACGTCTACCCTAAGTACAGTATCAAATGAATATACAGTTGTTGGATTGTTGAGGCGTGCCCCTTTGGGTCAGGCTATTCGCTACAAGTCCTCGCTTTGCTCCGGGCTTTTCGCTGCTATCCTTCACGCAAAAAAGCAGGAACCTCCTAAATGAATGGATAAAATCTACGTACGATGAAAATCACCTTACTTGTTATTGGCAAAACAGAAGAAAAATGGCTGATTGAGGGAATTACCAATTACCTCAACAGACTTAAACATTATACCTCATTCGAACTCAAAGTAATTCCTGAGCTTAAAAACACAAAAAGTTTAAGTCAAGCCCAACAAAAAAAGGCAGAAGCCGATTTAATTGCTAAACAACTTAAAAACACCGATTATGTATTATTGCTTGATGAACATGGCAAAACATATTCGTCAGTAGGATTTTCTACATTTATTGAAAAGCTCCAAATCAATAGTACTAGCAATTTGGTAATGGTAGTTGGAGGCCCTTATGGTTTTGAGGAAAGCTTGCATCAACGTGCAAATGGAAAAATATCACTTTCAGCAATGACTTTTTCTCATCAAATGGTAAGGCTTATTTTTGTAGAACAATTGTATAGGGCCTACACCATTTTAAAAGGAGAACCATACCACCATGAATAGCTTAAAAAACAGTTAGCTTTACAACAAACACATGGTTGTAAAGCTAACCTAAAGATTAAAGTACTGCAATACAAGATATTTCAACATTCACATCGCGTGGCAATCGACTCACTTCTACCGTTTCTCTCGCAGGAGGATTTTCATCAAAATATTCGCCGTAGGCACCATTAATGGCCACAAAATTAGTAAGGTCTTTCACAAAAATGGTGCATTTAACCACATGGGCAAACGTAGCACCTGCTTCCGTTAAAATCGCTTGTAAGTTTTGCATTACCCTATGGGTTTCTGAAACAATATCGGCATTAACCAAAGCGCCAGAAATTGGATCAAAACAAACTTGTCCTGAAACATAGAGGGTATTATTTGCCAAAACCGCTTGGCTATAAGGACCAATTGGCGCGGGAGCATTACTGCTGTTGATAATTACTTTAGACATCTTCGTTAATTTTTTGGGGTATGGTTGCCATGAGTATACTACACAGAAACTAGTATATTTATAGTATAGATGATTATAATTTGTTTTTTAAGTACCAAAAGGTGCTATTTTTAGCATTTCTGTAATGCATTCCTTTTTCAAAACACATCGATGTTATTCGAGTTTTAGCGTTAGGGATAGAAGCATTGTTTGAGCACTTTTTTACTTTGTATTGCAATCGTAGTTTGATCATGAAGGCTCGATACAAAGTAAAAAAAGCGAGTGCTGATAGCCCGACCCAAAGGGAAACGCCCACCTATACCAACTAAATATCTCTCCCTACAGAAAATAATCTAGAACCATACGATTAATCAATTTTGGTATAATAGAGTTTTAGTTTAATGGCGCCTGTAGGATGCTTTTGATTCCCTAACACGAAATTACCAGGGCTAGAAACAGAACCACTTAAAATATAATTAGGACTTGCCTTATCATACAACAACGACTGCACATAATCAGTTAAAAATACACTGTATTGATTGCTGGTATAATCATACGCTATAATTTGTGAATAGGAAGTTCCAGCAATGCTGTAGCCGTCTATTTGTACTGGATATAACAAATTGTTGGCCGTTAACTGATGCATAATCAAAAATGGGGCTTGATTTGTGCCTGTATTAGGAATGGCAATAGGACGAATAATAAGTTCTGCCCTGTTAATGGCCACGTTGCCTAATTGCTCCCGAAGTCTTTTAAGGTTAGGAATGTTAATTTTAACCCCAAGCCTAGCTCCCGCTTGAATTACAGCCACTGAACTCGCCAATGCACTCACACTATCTTTAACATTTACTAAACCAGCCAAAGGGGTATTGGATCTATTGTTATCGTAATGAGTGAATTTTTTTGCAAGGGTACTAATCGGAAATTCATAGCGTATTGAATTCCCTGGTTCGGCAGCCTTATGACAATACAAAACCATTCGACTCAAACGTGTTGAAGTAAATGAACCACCAATAATAGACGCATTTAGTCCGTCTGAAGCCAAAAGAATTCCTTTAAAATAAGCATTAAAATTGGCTTGTGTACTTAAAGTGGCAGAACCAAATTTAGAAAATAAATCTTGACCAAGGGCATCGTTTAATTTAATATGAATACTATCTTGATTTCTGCTTACAAAAGTAGCAGGGTTAAAAGTAGCATTCCCAATGGCCGTAGCATTGTAAGCAATGGTTGAATTATGATAGTAAGTAGCATTGCTGTTGAGGGTATCCGTCAGTTGATAAATAGCAAGGCCAAAAGGCTTTGTGGTGTCCCCAAACTTCAAGTCACCATATTTAAGAATAAAGGAGAGCGAATCAAATACAGCACCTTCTGGTAGATTTACGCCAGGACTACCAAGGATTAATTGGGAGTACGTTTGAGCACTTAAAACACCAAAATTAGGATCAGTATAATCGCCAACCCAAAGATTGCCAGTTTTGGTAGTGGCAATGGTGTCGAGCAAAATCGTAGAAACATTTACCGTAAATGTGTCTTGCATGTAGGTTCCAATATTTTGGCCTTGAGGAGCTACCTCAAGGCCAATTCTTGAATTATTTTTACAAGCCACTAAAACAGAGGACACTAAAAAGGTAGCAACTATTGTTCTAAGCAAGAAGTTCATGGTAAATATTGAAATGCGATTCCGTAACATCTTCCGCTAACATATTGATTTGATGCTTATTTTTAGCTTCCGTAGTTTTGAAAATATTAATTAAGCCTTCATTCAGTTCTTCTTCGGCCTGTATTACTAAATCGGCATATTCAATACCAATTTTCACAAAACCTTCGTAACTCAATGTTTCTAAGTGACCTAACATGCTGTCTTCAATATCCAACATTTTAACTTTTTTGGTCAAATCGCCTTCAAATTTCAACTCCATAGAGTTGTTATACACAGAGAAAATAGATTTAGTGTCTTTGAAGATAGGGTCTTTTTTGTACGTTGTTTTAAGATAAAGCGGAATCAAACCTGTCATCCAATCGTTACAATGTACAATATCTGGAGACCATCCTAATTTTTTAACAGTTTCCAATACGCCTTTACAAAAGAAGATGGCTCTTTCGTCATTGTCAGTATGGGCAATGTTGTCTTTGTCAAAGAAAACTGATTTTCTGTGAAAATAGTCATCATTGTCAATAAAATACACTTGTAATTTAGCATTTGGCACAGAAGCAACCTTGATAATCAAAGGTTTTTCTTCGTCACCAACAGAAATATTGATGCCTGATAATCTTACAACTTCATGCAATCTATTCTTTCTTTCATTAATTATACCAAAACGAGGAACTAAAATTCGCACTTCCATTCCCCTTTCTTGGATTTCCTGAGGCAACTTTCTTAAGAAATCAGCAACTTTACTTGTTTCCAGAAATGGATTCATTTCACTGGCTACATACAAAACTCTTACTTTAGACATAGGGCTCGTTTAACTAACTACAAAGATTTGCTCATAGGTTAGGGTTCGTAAAATTACATTTTTTTCTCCACATATTCAAGTTTTTAAGTTTTTAAACGTAATATTGACCGATTAAATTAATCACTAGAATAATTTGTATATGCGCGTAGTATCAACGATAAAAGACTTACAGTTAGTATTACAACAACATCAAGTGGAGCAAAAAAAACTTGGCTTTGTACCTACCATGGGCGCCTTACACCAAGGACATTTATCCTTAATAGCTTCAGCAAAAGCCATTTGTGAAGTTGTCATCTGTAGTATTTTTGTCAACCCTACCCAATTTAACAAAGCCGATGATCTTGCCAAATACCCTAGAACCATTGCAAACGATACCGAATTACTCCTACATGCAGGCTGCGATATTTTGTTTTGTCCTGAAGTAACAGAAATGTACGCTTCCAAAACGCAGATACGTTTTGACTTCGGACCATTAGAAAACATCCTAGAAGGTGCTTTCAGACCAGGCCATTTTAATGGTGTGGGCATCGTGGTTGCTAAATTATTCAACATCGTTCAACCTGACCATGCTTTTTTTGGGCAAAAAGATTTACAACAATTTGCCGTGATTAAAACACTGGTAAACGATTTAAGTTTCCAATTGACTTTACATTGTTGTGCAATTATTAGAGAATCAGATGGACTAGCCATGTCATCGCGCAATACCCGGTTAAATAAAAATCAAAGAGCCCTTGCTCCCATTATTTTTAAATCATTACAACTGGGAGAATCTTTGCTAAAAAATAAAAAAACTATTCCTGAAATTTATGAAGAAATAGCCCAATTATATACCGCATCAGCTATTCAATTAGAATATTATCAATTAGTTGATCCCAATAATTTAACGGAAATAAAAACCATTCAAGAAGGGCAAAAAGTAGCAATTTGTGTTGCATGTTATATTGATGACATCAGACTTATCGATAATATTATTTTTAATGCTTAGCTTTGCCTTGGTTTGGGGCAAAATATAGAAACAAATGTTTATTGAAGTTTTAAAATCAAAAATACATCGCGTAAAAATTACTCAGGCAGAACTACACTATGTAGGAAGCATCACTATTGATGAGCAATTGATGGACGCAGCAAGTATCATCGAAAATCAAAAAGTGCAGGTGGTGAACCTCAATAACGGGGAACGTCTTGAAACTTATGTGATTAAAGGACAACGAGGGTCTGGAGTAATTTGTATGAATGGGCCAGCAGCACGAAAATGCCAAGCAGGTGATATTGTCATTATCATTGCTTATGCAAGCATGACCCCTGAAGAAGCTAAAACGCACCAGCCGGTGTTGTTGTTTCCAGATGAAAACAATCAACTACTCTAATTTGATTGGAATCATACCAATTTAATGATTCAAATAAATTAATGATAGTTATGAAGCACCTTAAAAACGGTATCAAGTATATTTTATCGCTAAGTTTGGGCGTGGGTTTATTGTGGTGGGTTTACCACAAGCAAGACTTGTCTACCCTTTTGGTGGAATTGAAAAATGCCAACTTTTTTTGGGTAGGTTTATGTTTTGTGGCGGCATTAGTTTCTCATGTAGCAAGAGCCTACCGCTGGAACCTATTACTGAAACCATTGGGCCATCAACCATCCTTATTTAGAAATTTTTATGCGGTGATGATGGGTTATTTAGCCAACTTAATCGTAACCAGGGCAGGAGAAGTTTCGCGCTGTGCAATTTTATATAAATCTGATCAGGTGCCAATTGAAACAGCCATTGGGACCGTAGTAACCGAAAGAATTATAGATTTACTTTGCCTCATTGTAATTGTTTTCATTACCATCATTCTAGAGTTTGACAAGCTTGGTGGGTTTATCATGGGATTATTTGCAAGCAAAACGAGCCAAGCACCACAACATGATTATCTCTATTGGCTATTCGGTGCATTGATGATCATCGCCATGATTGGTTTTTGGTTAAAAGAAAAAATTAGACAAAACGCGTTTATTCAAAACATCCTTTCATTCCGCATTGGATTAATGAAGGGCATTGCAAGTATCAAAGATGTAGAACACAAATGGTCTTTTGTTTTCCATACAGTGTTGATATGGGCCATGTACTTTTGTACCGTATATTTTCTATTTTTTGCTTTTAAAACTACCGCTCATTTGGGTGTAAATGTGGCACTTGCCTTATTTGTAGTTGGCAGTTTGGGTATGGTTGCCCCTGTGCCTGGAGGTGTGGGTGCTTTTCATTTTATGGTCACGCAGGGTTTAATGTTGTATGGTTTACCCGAAAACATGGCAGCATCTTTTGCAGGTTTAGCGCATGCCATTCAGGTATTACAAATTGTGCTTATCGGTGGAAGTGCCTATTTTTTTGGGGTTTATTTGTTGAATAAACAAACGAAATCATAACGTTAAAACTATTGCATCAACGATTGTATCAATATTTTTTTAAGCCAAAGATAAGAAAGCAATCAGATTAAAATTTTAACTATTTGCCTTTCAATTCAAAACAAAACAATACAAAAATAATACGCATTATTCCTGAAGAATAGTACTGAGTCATCTTAGAATATCAAAATTTTGATTATTTTTACATCACTTAAATACTACTGTTGTGGCCGATATCATCCGATTGTTACCCGATTCCCTTGCAAATCAAATTGCTGCTGGTGAAGTAGTACAGCGGCCAGCTTCTGTGGTAAAAGAATTAATGGAAAATGCCATTGATGCACAGGCAACTTCGATACAATTAATTGTCAAAGAAGCAGGCAAAGTGCTATTGCAAGTGATTGACGATGGCATAGGCATGTCAGAAAATGATGCCAGAATGTGTTTTGAACGTCACGCCACGTCTAAAATTAGCAAAACAGATGATTTGTTTTCCATCAAAACCATGGGTTTTAGGGGAGAGGCAATGGCATCTATTGCGGCAGTAGCGCAAGTAGAATTAAAAACCCAAAAACGTGGCGATGATTTAGGGGTATTGCTGCGCATTGAGGGGTCAGAAACCAAAGAAGTAAGTCCGATAGCCACAGAGTCAGGCACTTCTGTGGCGGTTAAAAATTTATTTTATAATATCCCTGCACGCAGAAATTTTTTAAAATCAAACCCCATTGAACTTGCCCATATCATTGAAGAATTCACTAGAATTGCCTTGGCTTTTCCAGAGATACAATTCTCTTTTTACCATAACGATACCGAAGTTTACCATTTGCCCGCGGGTAAACTAAGCCAACGCATTGTGTCATTGTTTGGCAATGCCTACAAAGAACAACTCATTACCATTGAAGAAGAAACCAATTACCTGAAGGTTTGGGGTTATGTGGGCAAACCAGATCATGCCAAAAAGAAACGTGGAGAGCAATATTTTTTTACCAATAACCGATTTATCAAACACAATTACCTGCACCATGCAGTCATGGAATCGTACAAAGGATTACTTCAAGACGATAGTTATCCATTTTATGTTATTTTTATGGAAATTGACCCCGCCAAAATTGATATTAACGTACACCCTACCAAAACTGAAATTAAATTTGAGGACGAGCGCTCAATTTATGGCACCATGCTGGCTGCGACCAAACGGGCCTTGGGAACCCATAACATTGTGCCTTCCATAGATTTTGGCTTAAATGTTAACTTTGATCCTTTCAGGAATATTGCAACGACAAGCAATCGCGCTACTTCCTCCAACGGAAATTACCAACCTTCT
>JBIKPL010000294.1:0-4116 GCA_044357485.1 Cytophagales bacterium | reverse complement strand
CTAGATCCAGGTACAAATGCCGCTTCTGTTTTTAGAGATATTTATTTAAATGCAGGCACTAGCAATTATACCTTACTCAATAACTTAAGTATTACCAATAGCAATTCGGGTATTACGGGTTTAATTGCTACCAATGGTACTTTAAACCTTAATAGTTTACAGCTTAAATTCAACACGGCTTATACTGGTACGGTGTTGTCTTTGAGTAATAACGCTACTTTAAATGCCAATGAAGGGTCATTTTTGAGCTTCGCGAATGGCAATAATTTATTGAATGCTGGTGGAAATTTGAAATTGATTGGAACGACTGTTAACCCTGCTACCGTAACACGTGCTGGAACGGGTGGTTATACGGTAACCCAAACTTCAGGAACCTTGTCTGCCCAATATTATGCGTTTCAATATTTAAATAATGTGGTGGGCGATAATGGGCTTACGATTAGTGGTGGTTCCATTGATCCAATCAATAATTTAAGCAATGGTACTTTTATCAATGGTTTAGCAAGTAGTAAACAATACTTAAACTTAGATGGTTATGCTGGGGATAGTATCATTGCGCAAAATGTAGTATTCAATACCGGGCCAACCAATAATGTTAGGTTTACGACTCCTGCCGCAACTAAAAGCAAAGTGATTTTTACCTCTGCTTCAGGAACACAAGTAGGGGCAACCTATGAAATTGACGTACCAAACGGTAGTGCTACCACTGGTCAAGTGAAATGGAGAAACACGGGTATATATTGGGTTGGAGGACATGGGTTTGAATGGAATAATCCAACCAACTGGTCAACAGGAAATGTACCTACAGCCATTGATACCGTTTATTTAGACCATCGTTCCTTTGCAGGTGCTTATGTTGTACAACTAGATTCTGGTGTAAATGCAACTTGTTTCCGTTTAATTATTGACAAGGGTGCGTCGGCTAATGCCATCGGCTTAACATTAGGAGCAACAAATACATTAACTGTTATTGAAAATATTAACGTTTTGGCTGGCTGTACCCTGAGTACTACTACTGCAACGAATCAAATTAATGTAGGTGGTAACTGGACTTTTGCCGCTACTGCGGTCTTTACAGCAACTGCGGGTACGGTTTCATTTAACCCAACAGCAGGAATTAAATATGTAAACGCACCTACTACTTCACCTACCACTTCAAGTTTCTATAACTTCAGTGTCAATGGTAGCGCTGGCGCAACAGTGATGTTGTCTTCTGCGATTTATGTAAGTAATGATGTGAATTTAATTGGTGGAAATTTTGACGTTTCTTCAGGTAATTTTGCCATTGATGTCAAAGGAAATTGGCATGTTGGTGCCAATGGCGGTTTTGTGCCTAAGCTTGGTACCGTAACCTTTTCTAAAACAGGTGCTTCTACCCAAACCATCAATGCTGGTCCTTTTTATAATTTAACAACATCTGCCCTTGCAGCCACTAGTACCAAACAATTTACGGGCAATGTGTCTATTTTAAATACATTCATCATTGGTTTAAATACGGTTATTGATGCTGGTGCCAATACGTTTTATGTTGGTGGACATTGGACGAATAATGCTGCTACTACTGCTTTTGTACAGTCTGGCGCTGGAGCGGTTAATTTTAACAGTACTTCTGCTGCGCAGAATATTGATAACGGTACTTTTGCAAGTACCTTTAATAACCTTATTTTACAAGGTGCTGCGGCTAAAACATGGTTCAATAGCTCAACGGTATTGCTTGATTTCAACGTTTCTTCTAGTGCTGGTACCATTAACTTAAGCACTTTTACCATCAATGGACAAGGCACAGAAAATAATTTCATTGTGGCTGGTGCTACTACTATTCAAGTACGAGGAGCGAATAGTTTTCCAACAGGTTTTGAAATGATCAGTCTAGCGTCGAATAGTACGGTGAATTATTACAGTGATTTAGCGCAAACGATTGCCTCCATTCCTTCTCCTGGCTATGGCAATTTATCTATTCAAAAAGTTTCAGCGAGTGGCGTGTCTACCAAAACGGCCGCTGGCAACCTTATTCTTCAGGGAGGATTAAGCATTGTGGATGTGTATTCTTTACTCGACATGGCCACCAATAATGCTGATTTAACTTTAACAGCCAATCTTTCTTTCCCAACAGCAGGCCAACAAATTGCATGGGGTACGGGTACTTCAACCCTTAACCACGTTGGTAGTGGCGGTTGGGATATCGATGCCGATATCATCAGCTTTAACAATTTAAACTTAAGTGGTGCTAGTTGGAAAAGATTAAACAATCATTTAACCGTAACCGGTAATGTGTTAATCAATAGTGGGGTTTCCTTTTTGATGAACAATAGTGTTGGAACGCCTTTCCAATTAACCGAGACAGGTGTTTCAAAATCATTTAGTATGAATAGTGGTGCTTCTTTGTCTACGGCCATCGCAAGTCCTTCCGCTGCTTTCCCTACAGGATTTAGTACTTACACGCTTGATCAAGCCAGTACGGTAACTTTAAATGCAGGCAATGGTATCGATCAACTTATTAGGTCATCAGTAGTATATGGTAATGTGGTGCTAAGCAATAACACTAAAAATGTGACCATTCAGTCAGGTAATGATTTAAGAATACTTGGTACATTCTCTGCTTCCACAACCACTAGCCCTAACTTGGTGGCCACCTTAATTGATAATGGTCAAGACCTTGTGGTGGGTGGTGATGTGTTGTTGGGTACGTATACGCCATCAAGCAACTCTAGAAAATTAATCTTGAATGGGATAAACCAATTGGTAAGACATTATTATGCTTCAAGTTTAAATTTAGCTAACATTGAATTTAACGGTACCGGAATTAAAACTTTTGGGGATGGTGGTGATGTGATTACTTTAAGTGGTAATTTAGCTATTGCCGCTGGGGTTACCGTGAACAGTGCTAACAACCTTACATTCTCTGGTGCCACCTGGACAAACTTAGGTACCTGGAACCATACCTCTAATACCCTTACCTTTAATGCCAATGCGGCCATGTCGGTGAATGCTGGTGTTGCCAATACTTTTTCAAGTGTTGCTTTCACGGGTACCAATACCATTTCTTTTGTAAGCAATGGTGCAACCTTTACCGGTGCTAATTTTACGCTTAATGGCCTTGGTTTAACGGTTGATATGGGTGCCTTAACGCATAACATCGCTGGTACCATTACCCAAACGGCAGGTACGTGGACGACCACCAATGCAAGCTTTAACTTTAACGGTGGTAACCAAACCATTCCTGCTTTGGTAGCCAAAGACATTACCCTTGCCACCAATGGTACTAAAACGTTGAATGGCAACTGGACTATTGTTAATTTGACGATCAATACAGGTGTAGCCTTTAATACCAGTGTGTCTAATTTCAATATCAATGTGGCGGGTAATTGGATCAATAGTGGTTCCTTTAATCCTAACAATAGTACGGTTACTTTCAATGGGGAAATTTCTCCTATTACCGTAAATAATAATACGTCAAAATTCTATATCGCAGACTTTATACCTTCTGCTGCGGTGGTCTATAATTTAGCGGCTACGACTACTTTTATTGGTTTAACGTCAAACATCGCCTCAAATGCTACGCTGAGTTTACAAGGCAATACTTTGGTGCTAGGCAGTAGTACCTATTCAAACAAAGTATTTACCGTGGCAGGTACTTTAGACATTACGCCTAACAGTGCTTTGAAATTCGATAATACTTTTACGATGTGTACCATGAATGTAACGGGTACTTTCAAGTTGGTGGGTAGTTCTTCGTTGATTGCTTCTATTTCGCAATACAATACTAATAATTCTTATCAATTTGGTCATCAAATCAATATCAATGCAGGAGCGAATATCCAAGCAAGGTATTATTTAATTAAAGATTTAGCCGATAATGGTTTGTATGTTGATGCCGCTGCTATCTTGCATGCGACCAATAACTTCTCCGATGGTACATGGTCTAACATTAGAACGAATACGACCGCTACCAGAAGGTATTTACAGTTAGATTGTAATAGTCCTGGAACATCAATTGCCAACATTACCTTTAATTATTCTGGTTCTCCAACCCCAATTACTTCTGGTGCTTATAATGTGAAACGTAGTAACGCTGCTGCTGGAGCCATTACTTTTGCCTCAGCATTGGGTGGTAAC
>JBIKPL010000065.1:0-10930 GCA_044357485.1 Cytophagales bacterium | reverse complement strand
TGACCCACCCAATCATAATGGCGCCAAAACCATAAGCCGCATACTCTAACACCAACTGAAAACCAACAGGAATGGCTTCGATAAAAATTTTATAGGCCGCTTTAAAATAGCGTTTAAATTTCTTTACCCCAGTTTGTGTAATCAATTTAAAGTTGGGGGTAAATTTTAAAACTACCAACATGCCAACCATCACAATCAGTTGAGTTACCGAATTGGTGATGGCCGCACCATTTAAGCCTAATTTCGGAAACCCCCAATGGCCATAAATCAACAGCCAATTTAAAAAAGCATCTATGAACAACGCCGCAATAGACATCATCATGCCTAAGCGAGGATACGCAATACCATCGGCATAGTGTTTAAATTGCAGGTAAAGTAATAATGGAAATACGCAAGGCATTAAATAAAATAAAAATGCACGTGCTTTAACGGTTACGCCAACTTCTTGTCCGAACCATTCAAAATTCCAGGCAGCAACCCCAATACAAGTCATGAGTACCAAGGCTAAAACAATCGCAAACAACACCCCTCCATACCACAATGAACGACATTTTTTAAAGTCTTTTTGGGCAAATGACGTCGCTACCATGGGCGCCATGACCAACGAACAGCCAATACCTAAAATGGCGAATAGCAAATACACCGCATTAGCCGCACTCACCGCTGCAACAGCTTCTGTGCCAAGCGGACCAATCATGAGGGCATCAATTAAATTCATTAAAACACCACTCAACTCCCCAATTGCAATTGGAATACTCAGTTGAAGTAGTTTTTTAATTTCATTTTTTGTTGCTAATGCCAGTACCATTGTTCAAAAATAGGGATTATACTTGTAAAACATGCACAACAAGGTATAAAATAGCATTTGACTGTTCCTATCCGTAAGAAATGATTTGAATCTCTTTTCTAATCCTTTTTTGCGTATCTTGCACCGCATTAAAAAAAGGCATCACAATGGCAGTAGATTTCTCCAACACCTTAGTAATCGGCATTTCCTCTCGTGCTTTGTTTGATTTGGAAGAAGAAAATGAAATATTTCACCACCGAGGCGTGGAGGCATATCGTGCTTATCAACTTAAAAATGAAAATGTTACCCTAAAAAAAGGCACCGCCTATCATTTGGTAGAGTCGCTTTTAAAACTCAACCGTTTTGCAGAAGAACGATTGGTGGAAGTCATCATCATGTCACGCAATTCACCTGATACGGGTTTACGTGTACTCAACAGTATTCAACATTACCAACTTGACATCAGCAGGGCCGCTTTTGCTGGAGGCAATCAACTTTCGCCCTATTTAGA
Source organism: Cytophagales bacterium (assembly GCA_044357485.1). Lineage (GTDB taxonomy): Bacteria > Bacteroidota > Bacteroidia > Cytophagales > UBA9547 > CALPQG02. Next base: position 9,632 of record JBIKPL010000065.1, on the reverse strand, counting down.
TGCTTTTAATGTAGACTTATTTTTAACCAAAGACGAAAAAGATGTGCAAGCCGCCATCGATGCCAAAGCCTGTGCTGCGGCGACCATCTACGGACATCCTGAAGATTTTGAACCAGACCTTGATACCTTAAGAATCGCTTTTGATGCTGATGCGGTGATTTTCTCGGAAGAATCAGAATTTATTTATAAAACCCAAGGCTTACCTAGTTTTCATGACCATGAACAAGCCAATGCCAATGTGCCTTTAATGGAAGGCCCCTTTGCTAAATTATTGAAAATATTAGCCAAATTACAAAAACAAATCAGCCATCAAACCCAAAAACCTCCTATACGATTGGCCATCGTAACCGCCCGAAGCGGACCAGCACATGAACGCGTTATTAAAACCTTAAGAGAATGGGATGTATTTGTGGATGAAGCTTTTTTTATGGGAGGCATCACCAAAGACCAAGTATTGAAAGCATTTAAAGCACATATTTTCTTTGATGACCAAGATTTGCATTTAGAAAAGGCCTCGAAAGTCGTCCCTTCAAGTAAGGTGCCCTACTCGACCAATTCTCCTTTGAGCAAATTAGAAAAAGCCAACAAATAAATTCGAGGGTTCCCAATGCCTAGACTTATTTCACATCCTATTTTATGCAATTATTACCTCACCTATCGCTGCAATGCGAGTTGTAATTTTTGTGATATTTGGGAAAAACCATCTCCTTATGTAACCTTAGAAGCGGCAGCACAAAACTTCAAAGATTTAAAAAAATTAGGGGTAAAAGTAATTGATTTCACGGGAGGAGAACCACTGTTGCACCAACAATTGCCCGAATTATTAGCCCTAGCCAAATCGAACCATTTCATTACCACCGTTACCAGCAATGGTTTACTTTACCCCAAAATGGCTCAAAAGCTACAAGGGAAAATAGACATGTTGCATTTTTCGCTCGATGCGGCCAACAAAGAAGTACATGACCAAGGGAGAGGCGTTGCTTGTTTTGATTTTGTAATGGAATCTATTCAAATAGCGAAAAGTTTGGGCGAAAGGCCCGACATTATTTTTACCGTATTCGACCATAACCTTGCAGAAATTGCCCCTTTGTACCATACTATTTGTCGTCCGAATAATCTTGTTTTGATTTTAAATCCTGTATTCGAATACAATGGTGTAGCCTCCTCCACGCAACTCAGCGACCAACAATTAAATGAGTTATTGGCTTGGGGTAAAAAAACTGGGGTATATTTAAACGAAGCTTTTATTTTACTGCGTAAAAATGGTGGCAATAACATTTCCAAACCCGTATGCAAAGCGGCTAGTACGACCATTGTTATTTCACCCGAAAACAAACTCATATTGCCTTGCTACCATTTAGGTTTAACCGAATTTGATATCAACAATCAATTGTACCAATTGTACCAAAGTGAGCCAATCAAAGCCTTGATTGCAATGGAAGGGAGACACCAAAAATGTGAAGGTTGTACCATCAATTGCTATATGCAGCCATCTTTTGCCGTAGAGCTCAACCAGTATTTTTTCAAAGCCTTACCCAGCACGCTCAAGTACAACTACATGAAAGGAACGTGGAAAAAATTGTTTCGTTGAGGAGACGCTTGCTAAAATCAAAGTTAACTTCAACGAAACAAAATACAGTTCCAATAATTAGGGGCTGCTGAAAAATAGTTTATTTGCTGATTTTGAGAGATTTAAACTATTGCTTTAACCGTTTAAATGCAAGGGTATTTGATTTCATTAAAGTGGTGCACTAGTTTGATTTAAATAGCATAGATAAGCTATTTATTTCGTAGGGCGTTCCCTTCGGTCGCGTGATCGGCACTCGCTATTTTTCTTGTGGTCAAATCATAGGTATTAAAAGATTACCTCAACCCACAAGAAAAATGAGCTCAAACAAAGCCTCTCCCGCTAACGCAAAGCGAATTAGCCAATCATTTCAATTAAATCGAGTGGTCATTTTAGCATCATAATGTTAAGTATATTTGCTAAAAATGATTTACAAATGATGTGAATTGCGTTTTTTAGACCCTAATTACAATACCAATTTTTCTAATGCTTTTACAATACCCTCTTTGGTAAATGGTTTACTCACGTAATCGTTCATGCCCGCTTCCAAACAACGTTCCTTTTCGCCCAGCACTGTGCCAGCAGTAAGGGCAATAATCGGAATTCTTTGATTGGTTTCTAATCCTCTAATGGCTTTCACAGCCTCATAACCATTCATTTCAGGCATTTGTACATCCATAAATATCAAATCAGGATGCAAGACTTTGTATTTCTCTACGGCATCTAACCCGTTCACGGCCTCTGTAATAATTGCCGTAGGCATCAGTTTCGCTAAAATGGTTTTGATGAGTAATAAATTTATTTTATTGTCATCCACAATCAATACCTGTTGCCCTTTCGTTTTCTCTATCACCTCAGGCATTTTATCATGTAATTGTTCTTCTTTTGCGACAGCATCACCTAAGGCATTCAAGGCTTGGAATAAATGCGATTTGAATACTGGTTTTAAAATTTGTTGTTTCACCCCAAATTCCATAGACAATCGCATTAAACTTTCATTATCGGCAGCAGCATAAGTCAACATTATTGGCAATGAACTGACCAAAGGGTTAACATTTGACCTTATTTTTTTCACAATCTCCACACACGACATATCGGCTATAGCAAAATCTATGATTACGGCATCATAAGCCGCTTCCTTTTTCAATTTATATAGCGCTTCAATGCCATCAGTAGCCACATCAATCGTAATAGGAAAACCAGCCAACATGTCACATACAATAGCGCATGATTTAGCGTTTGTATCCACCAATAAAATACGTTTTAACAATTCAAAATTGGCAATACTTGACTTGCCCAGCTCTTCTAATTTCAAATTGATATCGAAATAAAATTCAGAGCCTACCCCAACCTCACTACTTACCTGAATAGCGGTACTATTCATCAAAGAAAGCAATTTATTAGAAATCGTTAACCCTAAACCTGTGCCTCCAAACTTGCGTGTAGTGGAAGAATCTTCTTGAGAAAAGGCTTTAAAAATAGCGTCAAATTTAGCGGCGTCAATACCGACCCCTGTATCTCTAACAGCAAATCTCAAGGAAACATTTTGAGCCACTTTCGACAGTACACTTACTTTTAACTCTACTTCTCCTTGGGCTGTAAACTTCACCGCATTGCTCAACAAATTCACCAAAATCTGACGTAGTCTCACTGCATCACTGTACACAAACTGAGGCATGGCGGCATCAACATTTACCAACAATTCAAGTTTTTTGGTTTGGCATTGGTACGAAACTATATTGCTGGCTTCCACCAACAATTTTTCTAAATCAGTTTGTTGAATGTCTAACTCTAATTTACCGGCTTCAATTTTAGAAAAATCAAGAATATCGTTGATGATGTCTAACAGTGATTTGGCCGAATTATACACCGTAGAGGCATATAACTGTTGACTTTCGTCTAATTGGGTTCTCATCAACAAATCACTGAAACCGATTACGCCATTAAGGGGTGTACGAATTTCATGGCTCATATTGGCTAAAAATTCTGACTTGGCAATACTTGCTGCTTCGGCGGCATTTTTAGCATGAATAATTTCTCGTTCTACCACTTTGGCATTTGTAATATCGGCAAAACTACACACCACTCCTCTCCCACCCGACAACAATACGGCATTTACATTGATCCAAGTAAGCTCATTATTAGGTTTGTGAACCCCCATGATGGCATTTAAAATAGATTTCCCAGTGCTTAAAGACTCCATCGCTGGATGAGATTCTCCAGGCCAATCGGTACCATCTTCGTGTATTGCCCTCCAAGTGGGATCTACTGATTTACGCCCTTCCATTTGTTCACGGGTCAAACCAAGGATTCTTTCTGCAGCAGGATTACAGGCTACAATTACCCCATTAGGGTCCTGCATAACTATCCCTTCCGTAATAGCCTCAAAAGTAATATTGAGGTTATCTTTGGCGCTTTGCAACTCATTTTCAATACGCTTCCTTTCGGTAATGTCTTGGGTGGTACCTATAAAACTAAGATAGTTACCTTGTGCGTCTTTGGTGCAATAACCGACCGTATAAAATATTTTCTCTCTTTTCCCCTCGTCAAATAAAGTCCTAAATTCAAAGTTCAAGTCCGCCCCACCTTCAGCAGTGATTTTCATTTTTGCCATTAAAACCTCAAAATCCTCAGGATGCACACGGGATTTTAATTTCTCATATTTATTTTCATTGGGTTCTTTGGTAAATTCATATATCTCATAAACCTCATCGGACCAAATACGTTCGTTGGTTTTTAGGTCTAGTTCCCAACTGCCAAGTTTCGATATTTTCTGGGCTTCTTTAAGTCTTTCTTGGTTTTTATCATTTTCGAGTTCCAAGAGTTTCCTTTCCGTAATGTCTTGGGTAACCCCAACCAACATCAGCGGATTTCCATTATCATCTCTCACCAAGCGGCCTTTCCCTAAAATATACTTTACACGAGTACCCTTGTCAAAATAAGAAGTATGTTCTAAAGTAAAACTTTCGCCTGTTGCCACCGTGTGGGCAAGTTTTTCATCTAATAGCGCCAGTTCTTTTGCACTAAAAGTGGTTCTGTAAATATTGTAATAATTTTGTGGGTCCTCCCCTTCCTTAATTTCAAATATATTCAGCAACTCATTCGACCAAATGAGGTCATTGTTCACTAAGTTGAGTTGCCAATTGCCAATTTTAGATTGGGCTTGCGCTTCCAATAAGCGTTCTTGTGTTTTTAAATTTTCGAGTTCTAAAAGTTTTCTGTCGGTAATGTCTTGGGCGGTACCTACTAATAAATAGGCTTTCCCATCTTTATCTTTTATTACTTTCCCAATGCCTAAAACAAATTTAATCCGCGTGCCTTTATCTAACACCACCCGATGTTCGTACTCAAAACCAATCCCTAAAGCAATGGCTTCTCCGATTACCCTGTCTAACTCAGCAATATCATCATAATGGATACGACTTCTATAAAGCGCATGTAAATTTTCTTTGGATTGGGGATAGTCTATTTCAAAAATTTTATAATGTTCCTTGGACCATATCTGCTCGCCCGTCACTAAATTGTATTCCCAACTCCCAATTTTAGAAATGGTTTGGGCTTCTTCTAGACGTTGTTGGGCTTGGCTAATTTCTTGTTCAATTAAATATTGTTGTGTAAAATCCCTGCCAATCGCATACAAATCACCACTTTCCACATCCGGATTTGCCGTCCAATTGATTGGCTTGTATTCCCCCGACTTTGTGCGATACCTATTGATAAAATTCACCAATTTAGCCCCTTCAGCCAATTGGGCAACCACCTCTAACGTAGGCCCTAGGTCATCGGGATGAATAAAATCAACAAATGGTTTTCCAAGCAATTCTGCTTCTGACCAGCCCAACACAGCGCCAAAGGCAGGATTTGCCTTCTTAAAAAAACCATCGGTATTGGCAATACAAATTAAATCGAGGGATAAATTGAATAAACTTTGAAATTTAACTTTTTCTAATTGCTCTTTCCTTGCCACCAACTGCGCAATTACCTCTTGGGCTAAAATAGTTAACGCACGTATTTGATGTTCATCTAAATGGCGTGGAATGCGGTCGATGACACATAAAGTACCCAAGGCAAAACCATCGGGATCAATTAAAGGCGCTCCGGCATAAAAACGAATATCAGGCGCACCTGTCACCAAAGGATTGTTTTTAAAACGCTCGTCTTGGGAAGCGTCTTCGACAATAAAAGGTTCGGTGCCCAAAATGGCAAACTGACAAAATGAAATATCTTTAGGGGTTTCTGGCGCATCAATCCCTACTTTAGACTTAAACCACTGTCTATCATTATCTAACAAACTTACCAATGTAATAGGTACTCCACAAATCGCAGAGGCCAACTCCGTTAAACGGTCAAATTCTTCCTCTGGTAAAGTATCGAGTACTTTATAGCTTTTTAACGCTTCAACACGTTTTTTTTCGTTGTCTGGAAACATGGCAATAATTTAAAATCTGTTTATCAAAACAAATATTGATTAAGTACTTTTTCAATGGCAGCCAACACAAATGGTTTACTGACATAATCATTCATCCCTGCAGCGAGACATCTTTCTTTTTCACCTTTGACGGTACCAGCAGTTAACGCAATAATGGGGATAGGGTTTCCAATTTCTAGTTTCCTGATGGCCATAGCGGCTTCGTAGCCATTTTTTTCGGGCATTTGTACATCCATAAAAACCATAGCGGGTTGTTCGGCAACATACATGGCGATGGCTTCATTGCCATTCATGGCTTTGCTTATAATAGCTTGAGGCAACACTTTTAAAATAATGGTTTTGGCTAATAATAAGTTTACCGGATTGTCATCTACAATTAAAATCTTCAGGGCATGGTCAACCTTATTGGTGTCAGACAAGGCATCGGCAGTAGCAGTAGCAGTAGCAGTAGCAAACGAGGTAAGCATTTGGGCATTAGCAACATTTTCGAGGGTGGCATAAAGCTGTTGCATTTTCACTGGCTTCATCATGTTTTTAACCACGCCTAAAGTTTTACAAGCCGTTAAAATATCTTCAGAAGAGCTAGACAATAAAACGATGGCTGGTGCAAGGGTATTTGCGTCAAAGAGCTGATTAATTTTACTGATGGTTCCTATCCCATTCATCACAGGCATATGGTAATCCATGATAATGAGGTCATAAGACTGCTTTTTCACCCATTGTATGGCTTCTTCGCCACTCGCTGCCAAATCGATATGCATTGAAAATGGCTGTAACAATTTTTGTAATAAAAACCTATTGGTATGGTTATCGTCAACCACCAGCAGCTTTTTAAGCTTACTTAAATCGTAGAAAACTTTAGCTTCCCCAATTTCGGATTTCAAACACAAGTCAAATTGAAAAACACTTCCTTTGCCTAATTCACTTTGCACGTCGAGCCCAGCAGAACCCATAAGGGCAAGCAATTTGGTGGTAATGCTCAATCCTAAACCAGTACCGCCATATTTTCTGGTGGTAGAAGAATCTTCTTGTTCAAAAGCATTAAATATTTTATGGATGTTTTGAGGCGCAATGCCTGCCCCCGTATCACGCACCGAAAATTGCAAAGTACTATGGTCTTGAGAAGCACTGAGCAACACTACTTTCAATTCAATTTCACCCTCTTGGGTAAACTTAATGGCATTACTCAATAAATTTACCAATACCTGTCGAAGCCTGAGGGCATCAGTCCAAATAAATCGAGGAATAGCAGGATTGATATTTAAAATTAATTCTAGTTTTTTCTCGTGGGCTTGAAAATTAATAATGTCCGTAATTTTGGCACAAAGCTCAAACAGATCCGTTTTTTCATATTCGACATCAAGTTTCCCGGCTTCAATTTTAGAGAAATCCAAGATATCGTTGATGATGTCCAATAAGCCATGGGCCGATTGCACCACCGTATGCATGTATTGTTGTTGTGATTCGCCAAGCGTAGTTTTTAACATCAAATCACTAAAACCAATGATTCCATTGAGGGGCGTTCGAATTTCATGGCTCATATTGGCCAAAAAATCGGATTTGGCAACACTGGCAGCCTCGGCTTGTTCTTTGGCTTTTAAAAGCTCTATTTTTTGTTCAGAAAGTTGTTTGGTGGCACTTTGTAAATCTTTGAAAATGATGTCTTGCATATTTAAAATTTGCAAGAAATCAGGCGTAGCATCATGCAATGCAAAATCGTGGATATGAAGATGTAGGTTTTCTAAATCTTGGAGGTTACTGATCCAAGGAGAACCAATAAACATACAACAATCGGAAGATTCTAGGTAAATGATTTGCCCTTTAAGGGTAAATTTAGGCTCCACGACCGATTCGATGATAAAAATTTGTTTGGCAAACAACTTTATCGAATGCATGGTATACAAAATCGAAAAAGGTCTTTTAAATTTAAATACCTGTTGAAAGTCGTGACCAACAATGTCGGGCAATATCTTTTTTAAACTTTCACCTGCTTCTAAGATTACCAATTCGGCATTAAATAAGCAGTAAAAAGGAAACATGACTTGTATATTTTCTTTTTCAAAAGTGATATTACTTTTCATAGCATTAGGTATTTACCAAGCGATTAAGTATATCTCATTGAGATCACCCTTGTCGCGATCGGCAACGATGGTAACCTGAAGGGGCGTTTGAAACATTTTTCCTAAACCTTGAATTAAGCCAAACACAAAATATTTCAATCCCCCACGGGTAGAAATATAATGCAGTTTCAATGAACAGTCTTGAATATCAGACACTATAAATTCGGGAGGGGTAAGATTTGGATACACCAACATCACCCTGCTGTGGAAATTAGGAAGATTTACGATAAATTCTTTCAAATTATCGCCACCGGCTTTCATCAAAGAACCATAGTGTTCAAGCCCAGTTTTTAAAATCCAATATTCACCAAAAGCTTTCAATACGTCTTCTAAAGACATGCCCAATACTTCAGCAGCCGTACCCGCAAGCTTGTAAGTATCTTCATCGGGATAGGCTTCATTGCTTAAAAACACATCGTGGTTTACCCCACTTTGCTGCTTAATTTTAAGCCAAGCTTCTTCGCCAAAATTCTCCACCACTAGGCCTTTAATTGCTTTATTTACGATACCGTACATTGCTATTATAATTTAATAGGGTAAATAAGTTTGTATAATTTTTTCAATCGCCGCGAGCACAAAAGGTTTACTCACATAATCGTTCATACCCGCCTCAAGGCAACGCTCTTTTTCGCCCATCACCGTACCTGCTGTTAACGCAATAATGGGAATAGGGTTATCGGTTTCTAATTGTCGGATGGCAGCAGTCGCTTCGTACCCGTTTAGCTCAGGCATTTGTATGTCCATAAAAATAATACTTGGCTGTTCTTTCTTATAAGATTCTACAGCACTATTACCATTCATGGCTTGCACAATAATGGCATTGGGCAATAATTTTAGGATAACCGTTTTGGCTAAAATTAAATTGATTGGATTATCGTCAACAATTAACACCTTGGGAATAGCATGATCTCTTTGAGAGACAACACTAATCGGTAAAATAGCGTCCTCCTTTACGACTTCCACAAATTCTTCGACATCTTGTAATTTGGCCAACGCATCGAAAAGTTGGGTCATTTTCACAGGCTTAATTAGGCGTTGTTTTACCCCTAATGCCTTACAAGATTTCATCACTTCTTCATCGTCAGAAGAACTAGACAGCAAAATTACAGGTTGCTGATCGGCTTGTAAATGGGCTTGTTTTCGAATGGCAGCAATGGTTTCTAAGCCATCCATTTCTGGCATGTGGTAATCCATGATAATTACATCATATTTCACCTCCCCTTTAAGCATGTACAAGGCTTCAATGCCATCTTCGGCATGGTCGGTAATTATGTGACTTGACTTCAACATTTCTTGTACAATCAATCGGTTGTGCTCATTGTCATCCACGACCAACACCTTTTTAATATGGGATAAATCATGGGCTACCAAGGCTTCCCCCTCCTCCATTTTATAGTGTACATCAAAATAAAAAATACTTCCTTTACCCAATTCACTGGATACTTGCAAGGTAGAGCCATTCATCAAGGCCAACAATTTATTGGTAATACTGAGGCCTAATCCAGTGCCCCCAAAT
>JBIKPL010000293.1:0-4117 GCA_044357485.1 Cytophagales bacterium | reverse complement strand
ATTATCGGTAATTGAAGACCCAAATGCATAGAGATATCTTACATGGTGATTTTCGCACAATGATTTAAAATAAATTGTTTGTTTTGCTATTTCGTCTTTAATTATCATTACAAATTGATTTTATAGCATTAAAGCTTAATCATCCAATTTTTCATACCCTTCATAATAATAAGATTGTTCTATTCCTTTAAATATAATTTCTCTATTATGAATATCATCAGTAAGGTACATTCCTAGCAAAGTTCTTATTTCCAAGTCATTAATAGGACTTCGTTCCATACCTTGTAAGTAAAGTGTTTTGTCAACAAATTGCCAATTCACCACTTTTTTTAGGTTGGATTTCAGCACCATATCCAACCAAATCCGCATTGTTCTCCCATTGCCTTCCAAAAATGGATGGGCGATATTCATTTCTACATATTTGGCAACAATTTCTTCAAAAGTATTTTCTGGCATTTGCTCAATTTTCACCAAAATTTCATTCAGGTACAAAGCATTTGCAAACCTAAAACCTCCTTTTGAAATATTATTGATCCTGATTTGTCCTGCAAAATCATATAATCCTTTAAACAAATAAAGGTGTATCTCTTGCAATCCTTTAGTCGTTCCAACTTCAATTTTGTCGATAGCTCCTGTCTCAAATAAACCAAAAGCATTTTCCAAGCTTTTTTTATCTATGTGGTGGCTATTCATTGAATTGAAGCGTTTAAATTGACTTTTTTATTTTTTAATCATTGTTGTCCGGTAAAAACAGAGAAAGAGTAGCATTGTTTATTAAACTACTTCAATACACTTATTTGACCATATAATTATTTTCTACATCGTAAATGTTCTTAATAAGAAGCTATCAATACAATAGGTAAATTTCAATATTTTTTACTGTTGGGCGTGCCCCTTTGTGTCGTGCTTTCGGTACTCGCTTTTTGCTTTGTTTTCAATTAGTTAGGAAAACTATAACTATAAACAACAAAGCAAAAGAGCTCAAACAATACCTCAATCACTCACGCAAATTACACTAATTATGACACCACGAGCATATATTTAACTTTGTTTTTATCGGACAATAGTGATGTTTTATATTAATTATCAATTAGCTATCATTTCGTTTAATAATTTAGCAAAGCGTAATAGCAATTCCTCTTGTTTTTTAGCAGCCGTAATTTGAATGCCAGTACTTGTTCCCACTGGAGAAGTTAGTGTAGGCATTTCGCCCAAACTGAATCCAATGGTATAAATATCAGACAAGTACATCGCCAAAGGATCTTTCAAACTGTTGCCAATGGTTGGAGGAGCTGTTGGTGTTACGGGTGATAAAATAATGGAAACCTGCTCAAAATCTTGGCTAAAGTTTTCCATGATTTGCATGCGTAAAGCCCTTGCTTTCAAATATATTTCGTCAGAATGTCCTTGAGACAACACTTGGTTCCCTCCTACTATTCTGCGTTTGGTTTCTTCTGTAAAATTTTCGGAACGTGTAATAGAATAACTGTCTTTCAAAGAATCCGCTTCCACACGTTCGCCATACATCGAGCCATCTAACCTCGCTAAATTAGAAGCCGTTTCTGCCATGGCCAAAGCGTAATAAGTTGATACCAACGTATCGGCATTTTTAAAAGTCAATGGTTTTACCTGAATACCTTGTGCTTTCAGTTTTTCCAATACAGTTAAGAAATCCTGTTTGATGGTAGCATCCAAGCCTTTGTTTTCCACAAACTCCGTGTAATAACCAACAGTCAGTGTCGATTTGTCGATGGCTTTATTGCTGTCAACCGGCGTTGAAACATAAGACGTTTGGTCATGGTAATCTTTACCGCTGATGGCATTCAATACAATTTCAATGTCTTCGAGGCTTGAAGCAATGGGCCCAACACAATCAGTTGAAGAGGCATAAGCCATTAATCCATAACGAGATACACGTCCATAGGTTGGTTTTAAACCATATACTTTATTGTACCCCGCAGGCTGACGGATAGAACCGCCCGTATCGCCACCGATAGAAAAAACTGTATAATTTTTCGCCACATTTACCGCACTTCCCCCACTTGAACCACCAGCGACTAAAGCTTCATTCAACGCATTTTTAGCCGCGCCAAAAACCGTATTTTCGTTGGTACTTCCGTGACCGAAACTATCACAATTTTCTTTGACCAAAGGAATAGCGCCAACATCCATTAATTTTTGGATAGCAGTGGCGGTGTAAGGTGAAGTGTAATGCTTAAGAAAATCAGCACTTGCTGAAGCCGGACTACCTTGCAATAAAAACACATCTTTCACGCCAAAAGGAATCCCTTCAAGTAAGCCTATTTTCTCCCCTTTTTTAATTTTTTCATCCACTTTTTGGGCCAAAGCGATTGCCTTGTCAGCCAATAAAAAATTCACTGAATTGTGGGTATTTTTTGCCAATAAATCAAGTTTATCCTGAACCAATTGGGTGCAGGTTAACTGACCAGTACTCAGCAAATTGTGTATTCTTAAAATTTCAGAAGCCATTAATTTTCAATTACTTTTGCTACTACCAAATATCCATTTTTTTCTTTAGGGAAATTGCCTTTGATAATGGCACGCTCCACTTCCGAACTTTCAATCACTGTGTCTTCACGCAAATCTTCCAAAGTCACCACGTTTTCAGCACTCATTTCAGCAGAGCTTGCATCCAAGTGTGCATTCTTGATGGTTTGAAAAAGGGCATCCACAGCAGTCGAAGAGGTTGCTCCTTTTATACTGGACAACACATCCAGTGTCATTAATTTAGCCATATACCTAGATTTTGCAAAATGTACATCTCTTTACCAAACCCCAAATATACCAAAAAAGTGTGATTATCTTAGTGATTATAAAAAGTGTTTGTGAGGTTTTTTTCATCCAATAATAATTCTAAATCCATGTATTAAAATAATGTAAATATTGAACACCCGTTATTGCTCATATCTCAATTAAGCTCAACAAAGATACAAGTCAGGATAAAACCCAACAAACAGACGTAAACACATGATTACAAGAATTTTAACAATTTAAAATAAACCTATATCAATATCGTACTAACAGCAAAATCCATTACATTTCCACACTAACTCATCATCATATAATTTTGAATCGTAGTTTAAAACAATATAAACGTTAGCAATAAATAAAGTGAAACCATCGTTAAAATTCTTTGTGACATTACCGTATACTTTTTACTATGAAAATAAATGGTGAATTAATAAAAACTTATAACAATCACAATACAAACTGATTAGGGTCATTTTGCAAATGTGTACAATTTTTTAAATTTGAATTCAAAATTATCTTACCAGACAAAAGTAAGGTAAGGCAGTTTTACTAATTACGTTTTATATGTAGACAAATCAATTTATTTAAACACGATATTCAAGTGAAAACGGGGAAATATTTTTCTGAAATAATGGCATTTATCAAGAAGAACCAATTCACTATTTTGGGAATTACAGTTGGTGCATTTATTGGCTATGCTTATTACCAATTTTTAGGATGCGACAGTGGCATTTGTCAAATTGCTTCCAACCCAATATATAGCATGATTCATGGTGCAATTATGGGTGGTATTTTTGTGAGAATTTTTGATTAAAAACCCATAATCAATCCCAGAGAAGATACATCGTTGTAGTGTAAATTGATCAATTTTTAATCATCAACAATTTCAGGACTATCCTGATCATATTTAAACTAAAAAAAATGGACTTAGAACTAATCATCAAAGAAAAGAAATGCACCGTTATTGACGTACGTTCCCCTATTGAGTTTATAGGAGGCAACGTGATGGGTTCAATCAACATTCCCATACATGAAATCCCTAATCGGATAAAAGATTTAAAACAACTTCCATCACCATTGGTCATTTGTAGTAAAACAGGTGCAAGAAGTCTGGCGGCACAACTTATGTTAGAGCAACAAAAAATTGAATGTTACAATGCAGGCTCTTGGTTAAATGTAATTCGATTTCCTGTAAAATAATAGATTTAACCTCTTAAACACACTTCAAAATGACCACGACAAACAATATTTTTTACGGCAATAATTGTGTTAAAAACAACAGGCAATCTTCTTCTAAACCACGTGGAGAAGTAAAAATATTTTGGATCAGTAAATCTTGGAAAAA
>JBIKPL010000292.1:0-4119 GCA_044357485.1 Cytophagales bacterium | reverse complement strand
AAATTGCCTCAACCCACAAGAAAAATGAGCTCAAACAAAGCCTCTCCCGCTAACGCAAAGCGAATTAGCCAATTATTTCAATTAAAGGAGTGTTCATTTTAGCATCATAATTTTAAGTACATTTGCTTAAAATGGCTTACAAATTATGTGAATTGAGTTTTCAGTAAGGGCTATGTATTAATTTATTGCATTACTACTACCTTTTTGACCAGGCTTAAGCCTCCGCTTTTTATTTTTATGAAATACACTCCTGAAGCGATATCCTTGAGGTCAATTGAAATGTTCCCAGCCTCTTGCATGTATAAGGCTTGTTTGTTTAAAACGCTTTTTGAAATTCCTTTGGCATCGAGCAATTCAATTTCATCGATGGTAATGTTGTGGTGGTATGCAATAGTTAATACATCACTACTCGGATTTGGGTAAATACTGATGTTGTTGAAGTAAAAATCAGACAGGCCTTGCACTGGGTTGAAACCCATACTTTTGTTTAGGGTATAAGTATAATCGCCCAAATTGTCTTGGTCGTCATTGGCTTCTAATGCGGCCAAATAAAAGGTGATATTTCCGACATCTGTTGCCGGTGCTTTCCATTGATAAGTCCATGAAGTTTTTCCCTCAGTTACCTCTGTTCCTGCAAAAGTGTGCTCTACCCAGGTTTTAGCGGTGGCATCACAATTTCCGCCATGGGTATCTGAAATGTTTAACAATTGGGTGGTGGCATTATTGCTTAAGGTGATGGTACCAGGACTTAGCAAATTGTCATTGTCTTGTACCGCAATGATTTGAAATCCTGCCCTTAACATGCCTGTTTTTGATAAGTTGATGTTGATGTTATAGGTTTGATTTGGAGAATATCCCGATCCTGCATCACCCAAATCCAAAGAAAGTAAAGCCTTTCCGGTGTTTGGTTGATGGTCGGAGTGGCAGCCCGACATGGTACAACTTACATTGTTGGGCGGTTCTTTAGCATAGCAAGCCGGAGGACCAGTACTTTTGAGTACACTTGAAATGGTTTTGATTTCTTTGCGACCTAAAGAAGATAGTACAACGACACAAGTCATCATTACACCAAGTATATAGCTTTTTTTCATCGGAGTTTTACTTAATTTTCTGGAGAGATACTTACTTTTTGGTGGTAAACCCAGTCGCCGCTATCGGTGCCATCATTGTTGGCCGCAATGCCTCCAAAGTAAAACGTAATCGTACCATTGCTTTTTGCAGGCGCGGTCCAGTTAAAAGTCCATCTTCCCAAGCCATTTTCAACTTGTGCTGTGCCTAAGTATTTATAAGTAATATACCTTCTGTCGGCATGTTGTTTTACGCCTTTGAGTACTTGGGTTTTGAGGGAATCTGTTACTTGTATGGTGCCTGCATTGGTAGTATCTATATCATGGAGGGCCACCATTTGAAATCCGAAACGATGAATGTCTGTTTGTTTCATTTCTATGGTGATGGGATAGGTTTTTCCCGCCTCATAAATCAATTCGCCCTGGTTAAAATTTAAATGTAAATTGCCGGGCCCAATATTGATGACACTGCCTTCATGACAACCACTTTTGGCGCAAGTCATGTCTCGGGGCGCTCCCGTTGAAGCAATCGGTGCTCCATTAGAAGTGGTCATCCAAACCGAAGAGGTGCCAACGATTAAGCCCATTAAGCCAATAAGCGAGACTAAAATTGTAGATTTCATTGTTATGGGTTAAGCCAGTATTTTGGACATAAAGGTAGTGAATTAATGGCTTAAATTGCCTTAAGGTAACGATGAAACACGCTGCAATGTAATGTTTGCAGCGTGTTTTAATTTTAATACAAATTTATTCAATCATAATTTTTGACGTACTTACGCTATGGGCAGTTTTGATTTGTATGAGGTAAATGCCGCTTGGTACATTTAATGAAATGAATTGGTTGCCAGTAAGGTTGTTTAAGGTAGCAACAGTGTTTCCATTGAAGTTTACAAGAGCAATATTTGCAGTTTCATTTCCAAGTGTTAATTTGAAATGACCATTATTAGGATTTGGGTAAATACCAATGCCGTTATTAGTGGTCGGGTTGTTATCAATACTGGTAACGATGGCAGGCAATTCAGAAAGTGAATTTGAATAAACAGAATTGTTTTCTGTGCTTACGAAAACTCTTCCTTTGGCAATGGTTATTTTATTGATATTAGAAAACGTTGGGAAGTTGAATTGGTTTCCTCCAGGAACCCAGGTAAGCCCATTGTCTGAAGTAGCATAAATTCCTCCTCTGTAAGCGGCAAATACATACCCTTCGTTGCTCAATATCGATTGAATGTAATCTACATAGTAGTGATTATCAACCGCAGTGGTGTGTGTGCCTGCTGGTTTGGTGAGCGTCGAAGTCCAGTTGAAGGACGAGGTGTCTGAAACGAAAACCGCACTGCCATGTGTTCCAATAAAGAGTTTGTCAAATTGGGTGGTTGAGCAGGTAACATTCAAATTGGTTAAACCTGTATTTACCGCCATCCAATTGGTGCCCGAAATTGTTTTTATAAAAACCCCATTGTTGCGAGAGGTCAATAAAATTTTGTCGCTAAAGAAAGTGAGGGAAGAGGTTTGTGTTCCGTTTGGTAAATCATAAGAAACAATTGTCCAAGAAGAATGTAAATCAGATACATATACATTTCCATTGGAACAAATGACATATTTTTTACCATTTGAATAGTACGCTTTGGTAAGTTTTAAATTTAGTAATCCTGTATTGATTGGTTTCCAGTTTTTACAGGTATCAAGGCTGATAAATACCCCTTCATTTTGGGTGGTGGCGAGGATATCAGCACCTGCAAAAATAATATCCGTAACATTTAAGCTATCCAATAAACCTTGGTTTGACTTAATGTATGGCTTAATGGTACCACTGATAATGTCTTTGCTCACAAATACGCCGTATTCGTTGGCGACAATCGCAATAGAGTCATTGGTGGCAAGTGAATAGGTTGTAATGTTATTAAAGCCAGTATTGCTCAATGCCCATGAAGTTGCAGGAAGGGTAGTCGTATAAATGCCTGTTTTTGAAGTGCCTGCAATTAATTTAGTGTTGAAAGTCGCTACGGTATTTACAACTAAAGTTTTTAAGTCGGTATTGGCAGCGGTCCAAGAAATGTTGTCGGAAGGAGAAACGAAAACCCCTTGATTGGTGGCTAAATACCAAGAATTTCCATCATTAGCAATGCTGTTGATTTTGTAGCCCATTGGCAAACCGGCATCCACCAAAGTGAAATTCAATAAGGTATCCGCATTTACGGTTGCTTTGAATACACCATCATCATTTGACAATAAAATTTCATTTGAGGTCGTATTGTAAGATACGGCATTGGTGCCATTGATATGTTTGGTATCTAGGTCATTGGCATCAAACCAAGTATCACCCAAATCATCGGTTCCCCAAATGCCCTTGTCAATGACATAAATTCTATTTCCTTTTTTAGCAAAACCAGTAATCTCTAAGTGGTGTAAATGAGGATTGTTGACGGCTATCCATGAAGCCCCTTTGTTGGTTGATTTAAAGACACCACCACCATTTGTGCCTGCCAATATGGTGGTTGAATCTATGGCGATGAGCGCTGTTACATCAAGGTTCGTGAGGCCTGTGTTTACTTTTTCCCAATACCTGTCTGCGCTGACAAATCCAGTAAACCTGAATATGCCACTATCAGCAGTAGCCGCAAAAAGGTATTTGCCAGTGTGTGCAATGGCGGTTATTTTTCCACTTTTTAAACCCACAGGTTTGGCCGACCAAGAAGTGCCGTTGGTACTTTGGTAAATACCGCCATTGGCAGTGCCTGCAAAAATGATGGAGTCAGTTTGGCTGTTGTTTTTTTTGATGACACAAAAGGTGGTTACAGTTCCTCCCAATGGGCCTTTTGATCCAAAGTGAGCAAATGAATTTTGATTGATAAACAATATGGCAGCAATAACTGCAATCGATTTGATTGTATTTTTGAATAACATTTTTTTGTTTTTAAGAATGATAACGAAAGATAAAATCACTTAAGCCTGACATGGTTTTATCAGGATAAGGTTAGGGATTGAAAATAGGAATGCCTTAACAAATAGGAGGATGAAAAATAGACGTTTGTGAAAAAGAATAGTGTTGCAT
>JBIKPL010000291.1:0-4121 GCA_044357485.1 Cytophagales bacterium | reverse complement strand
AGGATGATATAGATGCTACTATTTCAAGGTTTACACAGGCACAAGCTGATACATTTTCAAAAATCAAGGCTCGTTTTATGTACCGTGTGCCACTAACCAGTGCAAATGCAGATGAAGTAATTCAAAAGCGTTTATTACTTAAAACTGATGAAGGCAATGGGCTACTCGAAAAAATGTATGAAAAGGAAAAAAATATCATATCAGTTCTTTTTCAATTTACAGATGATTCAAAAAAGTACAAATCTTACCAATCATTAGAACATTTTCAAAATACTTTTCCCTTTGTTTCATATCAGTTCGATTTATTTCAAGATGCTATAAAAGCATTATCTCAGCATGATGCATTTACTGGTCGTGCTCAATCTACAGGCGAAAGATCATTGCTTGAAGTTTGCCACCGTGCAGCCAAAAGTTTAAAAGACAAAGAATTGGATACATTGGTTACATTCCCAATGTTATTTGATGCCATAAGACATGACTTTAGAGCATCGGTATTTAACGACATTACTTCTGCTGAAAGAGGATTAATATCGCCTTTGGCTGTTGATATTTTAAAAGCACTATTCTTGGTTAAATATGTAAAAGGGTTTCACTCAAATATCAAAAACATCACCACTCTATTATTACCAAAATTTGAAGTTGAAATAGATTCCTTCCAAAAAGAAGTGCAAGAAGCTTTAAACCTTTTAGAAAGCCAAACTTACATTCAGCGTACTTCTGCCAACACTTATGAATACCTTACCAACCAAGAAAAAGATGTAGAAAAGGAAATCAAAAATACAGATATTGATGAAGGAGCATCAAACAAATTATTAGCTACATTCATTTTTGATGATATACTCAAAGATGCCAAAGTAAAATTAGATAACATTGGGCAGCCTTATGAGTTTGGCAAAAAGTTAGATGATACTGCCCTTTCACAAAAAGACTTTTTTGTAAACTTCATTACTCAGTTTAATTTGAATGGTACAAATGAAGCCAATATTTCTATTTTCTCTATGGGTAGGCCAAATGAGTTAATCGTTTTATTACCTGAAGATAGTCGAATGCATATTGAATTGCCATTGATTGTAAAAACGGAAAAGTATATTCAAACCACCCAATCTCCTTCACTTGAAGTTGCCAAAATTCAGATACTAAGAGAAAAAGCACAGCTCAATAATGAACGTAGGAGAACTTTGCTAAACCAGTTAAAAGAAATGATTGGTGATGCAAAAATATATCTTAATGGTTCAGAGTTAACAAGTATTGGAACTCGTGACCCTAAAACTAAAGTTGTTACTGGGGTACAGCAATTAATAAAAATGATTTATCCAAAATTGGATATGTTGCCTGCTGCATTTACAGAAACTAACTTGATGAATATCATTGCTTCACAAGACAGCCTTTTGTTTACAGATGTAATACATGAAATTGAAGTAGAAGTTTTAAACAGAGTTCAACGCAACAAAGCCAATCACGAAAGAACAACCATCAAAAATCTCTTAGATTATTTCAACGCTCGACCTTATGGTTGGTATCAGGTTGCTGTATTGTGCATTATTGCAAAGTTGTATAAACGCAATAAAATTAACTTGAAACAAGACAGCAATCCATTGGATGATAAATCAACATTGGATGCTTTGCAAAAAAACAACCAATATAGCAATACAATTATAGAGCTGGAAGAAGAAATTCAAAACATCCAATTATTAAAACTAAAGGAATTTTATCAGGAATATTTCAATGAACCTAATCTTGGCAATGATCCTAAAGAAGTTTCTCGTTTTTTCAAGCAAAGAATAATCAAAGAGTTAAACGACTTGATGCTGATTTACAACATGCGAAGCCGTTTCAAATTTTTAGAAGCAATGGGCGAACCCATAAGCAGAATTAAACTATTGGCTGAAAAAGATCACCCTTATTTCTTTAATGCTTTAGATCAATATCAAGATGATTTATTGGATGACAAGGACAATGTTTTAGAAGCTATCCGTAAGTTTATGATTGGTTCTCAAAAGGAAATTTTTGAAAATGTGCTATTCTACCTCGAAAGCAATAATGCCAATTTTAACTTCATAGACCAACAAAGTATAGCAATGCTAAATATGGTTAAAGAAAGTGCTGCACCATACAAAGGCAACCTAATGCAGGAAGCGAAGACAGCATTGGATGAAGTAAAAACAGAAGTAATAGCACAAATAAAAACCGAAAGAGCAACTGCATCAGAATCAATTAAACAAACTATTGATAAGCTTAAATCGTTTGATGATTTTGCAAAACTAACAGCACCTCAGCAAATAGAAGTTTTGAAACCTTTGGAAGTTGCAATTACTGAAATAACTGAAGAACGATTTATAGGTAATATTAGAACAAAGGCAAATTATATCAACAATGAGGTTTATCAAAAACAATTGGATAGGATGAACCAATTGGCAAATCCTATAAAACCCTCAGAACCTGGCAGCCCAGAGCCACCTAAACAACGAATTGTATTTGTATTAAGAGATAGTGTAAAAGTACAGTTCAAAAAGCCTCAATTAGAAACCCAACAAGATGTGGAAGACTATGTGGAGGCATTAAAAAAACAGTACTTAAAAATTATTGACGAAAACAAAAAAATCTCCTTGTAAATGGAAAAAATTAATTTAAAAAACTATAGGTGTTTCCCTGAAATGCCTTTAGAATTTTCACAAAAAATCACCCTTTTGATTGGGGATAATTCAAGTGGAAAAACAACTTTAATAAGAGCTATAAAAGCTGCACTTAGTTCATTTTTTACGGGCTTTAGTGATGAAAACACAAGGTTTACGGGTTTATCTAAAGATGATTTTAGTATTAATGAGACTGACTATAGCTTAGGAAATGAAGAACCTATACAAATTAATTTTGAATGGTTAGATAAAACAGCTGCGTTGGAATTAAAGTCTCCCAAAGGAAGAACACTTCAAGAACCTTTAAAATCGATTAAATTAAAGGGGGCTGAAATTTATAAAAACATGTTTGTTGAAAAGAAACAAGTTTTGCCACTTCCACTAATTGCAAGTTTCTCTACTTCGGATATTCACTCCTCGAGAAAAATTAGTTTAGAACAGTTCAAAAAATATGAGCATAAACCGTCATTTGGTTATTATGAGTGTTTGCAAGGTGATGGTTTTTTAGAATATTGGACTAAAAGATTATTAGTATTACGTGAAGCCAACAGAGGTGACTTAGAAATAAATGGAGTTATATCTTCTGTAATTGCTGCCTTAGGCCCAGATGGCTGTAATGTCGTAACAGATGTGCATATTCGTCCCAATCAAGGAAAAGTTTATTACTTTTTAAACGATAATCGTGTTTCAGATACCGAGAATCTATCAGATGGTTTAAGAAGATTAATAAATATAGTAATGGATCTTGCTTTTCGTTGTATGCTTTTAAATAAAGGCTACTACGGTTCAGAAGCTTGTAAAAAAACTACAGGAACAGCATTAATAGATGAAATTGATTTGCATCTTCATCCTACTTTACAATCAACTGTGATGAAAGGATTACAAAACGCTTTTCCAAACTTACAATTTATTATTACTTCTCATGCCCCAATGGTAATGACAGGTATCCCAATAGATGAGCAAAACAAAATTATTAAATTAGGATTTAATAAAAGCGAAGGATACTCCGCTAAAGAAATTGAAACTTATGGCCTTGATGCTTCAACAATAATTCTTGCCATTTTAGGTGTTACCCCTCGTTCTCAAGATGTAGAAGACAGATTATCAACATTATTTGAATTTATTGATAACAACCAATATAACGAAGCTAGTTTAAAATTAACTGAAATGCGAAGCCAATTTGGCTATAACTTACCAGAGCTTGCCAAAGCAGAAGCTATGTTAAACTTTTTAACCGACAAGCCTAATGATTCAAATAAATAAAGGATTAGAGCCGGTTGAATGGTCTGCTAAAAAAGCAACACCAGGTTTTACAGAATACGAACCCATTCCTGAATTAAGAGATTCTTTATTGATAGAGCAAGGTTATATCTGTGCTTATTGTATGCGGAGAATTCCAGCAAAAGACGTTAAGGTGGATGCAACTTCAAAAATAGAGCATATAAAATCTCAAGAAGATAGACCAGACTTGCAATTAAACTATGCTAA
>JBIKPL010000064.1:0-10967 GCA_044357485.1 Cytophagales bacterium | reverse complement strand
AAGGTTATGTGACGCAAGGCGAACCAATTTCTATGGTGTCTTTACGATTAACGTCTCCTTATTTTACTAATGTTCCTAGCCCAGTTCCCAATACCGTTGCTTATGTGTTGTTTAGAAGAATAGATACCCTAGGCGTTTCCTTGGTTGATACCTTAAAAGAAAAGGAACCAGGCTCTGGTGATTATTTTTCTGCTGGCAATTATGTGCCTGCTGTAGGGGATAAATACCAATTAGAAATTTCTTATAAAGGAGAAATATTTAGGGCTGATAGTAAAATTCATCGTCCTGCTGTGGTGGATTCTGTTGGATTTGAATTTCAACCTAAAAAAGTGACTGCGCCACAAGGGTATAAAGTGAGGTTTAGTGCAAGAGATTTGCCGGGGAAAGGGGAATATTATTATTTTGAAAAATATAAAAATGGACAAAAATACTATGAAACCATTCAAGATAAATTTACGGTTTGGGACGATGTCATTACTGATGGCTTAACTTTTCCTCCTCCAGTATTATTTGGCATCAATCCTTCAGCCAATGAAGATAAACCAGGTTATGATAAAAATAAAGACACTCCTTATGCTTTGGGCGACAGTATTACCGTGAAAGTGTTTTCTATTGATGAAAAAACATTTTTATTTTACAGTGATATTGTTAATCAAGCCTCAAGTGCTGTTGGAGGTCCATTGGGTCCCTTGTTTGCGCCACCCTCTGATAATGTTCGAACAAATTTATATAACCTTAACTCCGAAGGTACTAAAATTGCGGGATTGTTTTCTGCCAGAGGAGTGGTTACTACGGGCATAAGGATAAAATAAGGAAACTATTTAATTTTTGATGAAACGCCATGATCGCATTGTCGGTCATGGCGTTTTGTGTTATATTGCAGGGCTAAGTTGCTCTTTTGATTTTACCACTTGGTATCATGGACACTGTAAATCAATTTCGATATGATAACGACCAAGAAAATTCCTTATGCCATTGAAAAACCACTCCGTTATTATTTAATGGAATATGGTCGTGAAATAAAAATGCCTATTACCTACATGGATTTAACCAGGCATGTCAATGCTATTCCTGTATATGATAAAAACAACAGAGATACCCTTTGGTTGACGGTATTTTATGCCCAAGACGACATGAAACATATTCATGAAAGTTTGAAGAAAATGTACGCTATTTTAAGGGCCAATGGTGATCTTTCCGTAATCAGGCATTTGGATATAGATCGCATTGATTTGTGTATGTATGGCAATACACAGCCTTTTAGGGTGAGGATTGTGAATTTAAAAAACGACAACTTCGATTATTTTTATATCAAAAGAGCCGATGCGTCTAGGGTATATGGCTTAGAATTAGAACATATTTTATCGCCCAATCAAATTAGTTTTTTTACCAATGGCGATACGTTGATTGAAGAGCATATTGTTGGAATGCCTGGAGATTTGTTTGTGAGAGATCACTTGTATGACAAAAGCATCAATAAAATTAGGCTTGCCAAAGAGTTTGTAAAATTCAATGAAAGGTGTTTTATCAGGTTATTAGGAGACATGCATTCATGTAACTATGTCGTAGAAATAATACCCGATTTTGAAGATGTACATTATAGAATTAGGGCCATCGATTTTGACCAACAATGTTACGATGGACGAAGAAAAATATATATGCCTCAATTTTATAAACAAAACAATCCTATCATTAAAATGGGAATGGAGGTAATGACACCTGAAAGCCGTATTCAATATCAAAAAGAAGAAAGAGCCATGATGGCGGTGAGGTTGCAAGCATCAAGGTATAGAATTAAAGAATTAGGTGATGCTGTAATGAAAGACAGTATTGCTCCTCCAGCACATGTCGACCAACTCAAAACAGAATTAACCCAATATTATAAAGAAAAAGAATTCTTAAATTGCAAAGGTATGGGCGATATTGTAAAAACAAGCTTAAAAGTTTTATTAAAAATGGTGTAAATTATCTTTCAAAAAAACACTTATTTTTAAAGAATTTCCGTATGTTAGCCTAGTTAATGAAAATGTAGAAATTTTGAAGAAACAAATTTTTCATATCATTGGATATATTTTGATTGGTTTCTGGAGCTTTTGTGGTCAAGACATTAGTGCTCAGCAATTAGGTCAAAATTGTCCTGAAGATCTTATTCCTCGCCAAGACAAGCATACTCGTTTATTTGGGTTTGCGAACTTGGCTGGAGAATGGTTGATTCCTGCCCATTATGTAAAAGTTTTTCCTTTTGTAGGCAACAAAGCGGTGGTAATGCTTGGTACAAAGTTAGGCGTAATTAACTGTGAAGGCTATTTGGTTATTCCCGCCGAATACGACGATTTTACTATTTTTAATGTGGATAAAACTTGGGCAAAAAAAGCCGGAGATTGGTCATTAATTAATGACCAAGGAAAAGTTTTAGTCAGTGAAAAAATGAGTGATGTTCGAACCATTCAACCTGAATATGATTTTATTTGGGTGAAAAAAAATGATTTATGGGGCATTTTTTCAGAACGTTCACTTCAATTTACCGCCAAACCACAATTCGATATGTTTCAAGTGATTTCTGAAGCTGCCAGCATTGTGAAAACAGGCGATTCTCTAGGGGTGATTTCGCATGATGATGGTAGTTTTTTTATCAAACAAAATGTTTCTAATATCAATAAACTAACTAAAACCGCTTTTGCCTTTAAACAAAGAGGCAAATGGGGTGTTTTTGATGATGAAGGTGCTTTTTGGATGAAACCAGAATACGACACCATCAGCTTAGCGAATTCTAAATTATTGAATGTTAAAAAAGACGGATTGTTTGGCGTAATTGATTTCAAAGAAAAAGAAGTAATTCCCATTAAATATGAAATGATTTCGAGTTTTAACAATGGTTTGGCCATGGTGAAACAAGGAGGAAAATTTGGCTTCATGAACCAACATGGCAAAATAATATCTCCTATTGCTTTTGATACGGCCCATGATTTTAAAAATGGCTATTCTATCGTTAAAATTAATGGCCTTTATGGGGTAATTGATGTCAATAATAAGTTTTCTTTAAAACCTGAGTATGAAAATGTGATTAGGAATTACAATACCTTAACAAATTCTCTTCCGTTTTATGGCATTAAAAAAGAAGGCAAATGGACATTGTTAGGTTCAAGAATGGAGAAAATATCTGAAGATTCATTTGATAGTTTATGTATCAACGATACGACTTCATTTATGCGTGTGATGGTGAATCAAAAATATCGCTTTTACAATGTAACGAAAGGTTCGTATGAATTAGCCAATACTTTCACTGCAGCTCAAGAGTTTAGGAATGGCATGGCAATCGTGGGAATTGAGGGTAAATTTGGGGTGATTAATGATAAAGGATTGTTTTTGGTTCCGGCTTTATACGAGGCGATAGATTATGAATTCTTAAATGGTAAATATATTTTTTATGTCAAGTTAAATGGCAAAATAGGCGTACAAGGGCTAGATGGCAAATTGATTGTGCCTTGTGAATACGACTTGTTGGTGACTTCTGATAGTAAGTTTTTTAAGGCCCAAAAGAATGGCAAATATGGCGTACTTAAAATTTCAGGTCAAGAATGTGTAGCGTTTAAATATTCATTTCTATCAAATGGAAAAGAAACTATTGGGGTACCAGAATGGCCTTGTATTAGTGCCGATGGAAAAAGATTTGGATTGATAGATGCCAAAGGGGAAGAATTGATTAAACCTATTTATGACCAAATTTTTTATTTAGGAGAAGGTTTATATGGCTATCAAAAGAAAAAAGATTTTGGAATAGTGAGGGCTAATGGGGTAATGTTGGTTGAAAATGATTTTTCAGCACTTACACCATTTGTTGATAAAATTGCGATGGCTAAAAAGGGCGATAACTGGGGGTACATTGCGCTAGGAGGTAAGTTTTTTATTCAACCCAATTACCAAGAAATTACTCCTTTTGTGAAAAATTTTGCTTGTGTAAAATCGGATGGCTTATGGGGAATTATTGACAAATCAGGTAAGTATTTAAGAAAACCAGAATTTGAAGATTACAAAGACTTCGGTAATGGAAACCGTAGGTTTTATAAAAATGGGAAAGAATTTAAAATTGACGAATTTGGCGTGGTTAAATAAAGCTTACGTTAAAATCAATACTGTTTTTTTTGTATTAATAAAACTATCAAAAGTCATTTTATTTGGTAAATTGTTAGACTATATTTGAAATATTGTATTTCTATTTATGGTTATGAGAAATTGTATTTCTATTGTACTCTTGTTTTGGAGTTTCTTTGTGTATTCGCAGCAACGATTTTCAAACTTACAAGAAATATTGACGTTAGCAGAAAAAAATAGCTACACTTCATTGATTGCTGCTCAACAACAAAAGTTGGCTGAACTAACCACAAAATCTGCTTATGGGAATGCTTTTAATCCTAGAATCCCAACTGCTGCTTCTATTACTGACAATGCCAAATTACCTGTAAGCTTTATACCAACAGACGCATTTGGTGGACCTTCAGGGAATTTTAGACAGGTAACTCTTGGTCAACGCTACGTGACAGTAATGAACATTTCTCCTCAATTTGATTTGTTGAATTTTGGAAGTTTGGCTAAAATAAAAAGTGCCAAACTCAATGAAAAGCTAACCAATCATACCAACCTGCTCACCAAAAAGAATTTATTTGATCAGTTAAATGCCTGTTATCACAACATATTGTCGTTTCAAACTCAAATCGCAATTCTACAACAAAATAAAAGCAAAGCAGATAGTTTGTTTTTGATTGTAAGTAATAAATATGCTTTAGGCTTGGTTCGAAAACAAGATGTCAATGAGGCTGAAATCAATGTCATTAATTTTAAAGACAAAATAGAACAGGCGTCTCTGAATCTTCAACAACAATACTTAAGTCTACAATTGCTTTGTGAAACCAGTGACAGCTTAATGGTAGCGCAAGAACTTCGAATTGATGCGTCTTTACAAGATGTTCAAGCAATTGGTAATTTGAATGAAGAAAATGCAAAGCTTCAACACGCTTTTTCTCATGCCGAATATGTGGCGGCTCAATGGGCAAATATGCCCACATTATCGCTTGTAACCTCCTTTAATTATCAAAACAATAGCAATACAACATTTATGGATAAAAAAAATCCATGGATCAATAGTAATTTTTGGAGTTTGCGTTTGTCATGGGACTTTCCCACCAATGTCAGTAAATTAACGGCCTTAAAATCGAGCATGATTAGCCGAAATATTTCGGAAATCAATGCCAATCACGCTGCTTTACAAACTAAAATTCAAAACGATCAGGCAGAACAAGATTATCAAAAAAGCCTAGCCCAATACCAAAACAATAGCATTGTGTATAAGCTTAAAAATGAAAATTATCAAAAAAGTAAAAATCAATTTGAAGCTAATATTTTACCCTTCGACAAATTGTTGTTAGCCCAAAGTGACCTTTTAATTAGTGAAATAAATGTAGCGACCAGTATGGCAGCTATATCTTTTAATAAATCAAAAATTGATATCATTAACCAATTGAAATAAATGAAAAATAAATACGTCTTCTTCCTCGTTTTTTTTGCTTTTGGATGTAGTAAATCTGAGGTAAAAACAGTGAAGCCTGTATATAAACCTATCAATGAAATGGTTTTTGCATCAGGTATTTTAGAACCCAATGAAAAATATAACCTCACGGCACAAGCTGACGGCTATTTATTGCAAATCAATTTTAATGAGGGAGATATTGTGTCACTTCATCAAGTATTAGGAAGGGTTGAAAATAAAGCCAATGTAGCCAATGCTTTGTCTTCTAAAGAACAGTTGAAAATTGCCCAACTCAATGCTTCCGACAATGCACCTGCTTTGAAACAGCTGAAAAGCAATATCACTTTTGCGTCTCAAAAACTACAACAGGATTTGCAACAATTGAAACGTTATAAAACGCTATTAGAAAGTAATTCTGTTTCCAAAGTCGAGGTAGAAAATTTTCAAATTGCCGCAGACAACTCGGAAGCAAATTTAAAAGCACTGCAAGAACAATTTGAAAACGTGAAACTACAGGCCCAACAACAAAAAATTATCCAAGAAGCGGCCAATAATATCAATTTAACAAACCAAGACTATAACCAAATCAAAACCTTGGTGGCCGGAAAAGTGCTCAAAAGATTTAAACAAACAGGTGATTATGTGAGAAGAGGAGATGTTATTGCCACTATTGGCAACACCAATTCTATTGTTGCTAAACTTAATGTAGACGAAAATAGCATTGCTAAAATTAAGGTAGGTCAAAAAACATTGATCCAATTGAATGTTCAAAAAGGGATAAGTTACGAAGGGGTTGTTGCTGAAATTTTACCCATGTTCGAAGAAAGCTCTCAATCATTTATTTGTAAAGTAGCCTTTACCAAACCGCTAACTTTTAAAATTACAGGTACCCAACTAGAAGCCAATATTGAAGTGGGACACAAAAATAAAGCTTTATTGATTCCCCGAAATTTACTTGATTTTGGAAATAAAGTGAAGGTAAAAGGTAAAAATGAACTTGTAGAAATTAAAACAGGCATTGTTTCAACCGAGTGGGTGGAAGTGTTGGCTGGTTTAACTGCTGAAGATGAGTTGCTGCCATTAAAACCTTAGTTTATGCAGACTCCTTTTTTGACATAACAATCCTGTGTAATCCTGTTTAATGATCAAATTGTTTAAGTACTTATATCTTAAAATATTGAATTTATGAAATACGCCATCAACGCTGAGATCGCCTTTACTTATATTACCTCCAATAAAAAATTGACCATGGTGGCTGCTTTAGGGGTGGTACTTGGTATTGCGGTGTATATATTTATGAATTCAATGATGGTTGGTTTTGATAAGCAAATTAATGACCTTGTATTTAGGTCAATTTCTCATATTCGTATTTTTAAAGATGATGAGGTCAGTAGCCCAATTCGTCCCTCAGATTCAAGTGCCAACTTAATTGTAAATCCTAAAGTTGTGCCTATTGTCAATACCATTTTAAATCCTAAAATGGTTATTCAACTCCTTGAAAAACAGGCTGATGTTACGGTGGTTTCTCCTCAAATTAACGTAAGTGTTTTTTACAATAATGGTAAGTCTCAAATTGGTGGTGCTAGTTTGGGTTTTTTGCCTGAAAAAGGCAATCAAATGTATAACATTAAATCATTTATGGTGGAAGGGAATTTCGATGACCTTAAAAGTAATCAAAATGGCATTTTAATTGGTTCAGGCATTTCAAGAAAAATGAATCTAAATGTTGGGGATAATATTAGTTTGACCTCCTCTAAAGGTGTAACAAAAGTCATGAATATTATGGGCATTTTTCAAACCAATAATTCAAGAGAAGACAAATCGCGTTCCTATATTAATTTGCAATCTGCCCAACAATTACTGCAACAAGGCGCTACGTATGTAACCGATATCAATGTCAATGTCAAAGATTATAACAAGGCAGACCAATATTCTGCTTCTTTTTCTGCCTTGACTGGTTATAAAGCGGAAGATTGGAAAACGGCAAATGAAACACTTGTAGCAGGGGTTAGGATGCGTAGAATTGTTATTTCTTTTGTTTCATATACCATTTTGTTGGTAGCAGGTTTTGGGATATATAATATCTTAAATATGACCGTCACCTCAAAAATCAATGACATTGCAATTTTAAAAGCTATTGGTTTTAAAGGTGGAGATGTGGTGAGGATTTTTGTTACCCAAGCACTTACCGTCGGTTTTATTGGAATTGTATTTGGCATATTTTGCGCAAGTATCTTGATATTTTGGTTACAACATGTATATATCGGTGGTGATATTGGTTATTTCCCAATTGATTTTAGTTTTTTAGAATTTATGAAAGCCATTGGATTGGGCTTTTTAATTACTTTTTTGGCTGGTTATATACCCGCTAGAAAAGCAGCTCAGGTTGATCCTGTAAGTATATTTAGAAAATAAGTTATGGGTATTGCGTTTTTAGTGTGCAGAAAAGCATTAAAAAACGCAACACGCAACATTCATAAGTCGAACAAATGGAAACTATTTTACAAGCAAAAAACATCAATAAATTTTTCCATGACCCTGTTGATTTTCAGGTCTTAAAAGACATTTCATTTGATGTCAATAAGGGAGAGTTTTTAACCATGGTTGGAAAGTCGGGTTGTGGAAAATCTACTTTGTTATATATTTTATCTACCATGGATACGGAATATAACGGAGAGTTGATTGTAGATAATGAGATGGTTACTGGTTTTAAGCAAGATAAATTAGCGGCTATTCGAAATCTTAAAATTGGTTTTGTATTTCAGTTTCATTATTTATTAGCGGAATTTTCATGTTTGAAAAATGTCATGATTCCTGCTTTAAAATTAGGCCAATATTCACACGATGAAATAGAAGAGCGGGCTTATGAAAAATTAGCTATTCTAGGACTAAAAGACCAAGCATTGAAACCTGCAAGTAAACTATCAGGAGGACAACAGCAGCGTGTGGCTATTGCTCGTTCATTGATTAATGATCCTTTAATTATTATTTGTGATGAGCCTACTGGGAATTTAGACAGTAAAAACACGCAAATTATTTTTGAGATTTTCAAGGAATTGACGCAAAAACAAGGTCAAACGATTATCGCGGTGACCCATGACAATGATTTTGCGTCCGCAAGTGATCGTACGATACAGATGCAAGATGGAGAAATCATAGATTGGAATTTTAAAGGTTAATGGTTGAATTATAATACCATTTTTTATACGACTATAATTTGCCTTGTTCCCCAAAACCCAGTACTTTTGATTTAAAATAATTCCTTATGGATCTGAAATTGAAAGCAAAACAAGCACCTGTTTTTTATTGGTTAGCCATTGGTGTTTTTATGATTATTATTCAAACGCTATTAGGAGGAATTACCCGATTAACAGGTTCTGGTTTGTCGATAACGGAATGGAAGCCTATTTTAGGGATGTTGCCTCCACTAAATGAAACGGAATGGCAACATTCATTTGAAATGTATCAAAAAATAGGGCAATTCAAGCAGTTGAATACTTATTTTACCATAGAAGATTATAAGTTTATTTTTTTTTGGGAATGGGCTCATCGTTTTTGGGCTCGAATCATTGGGATAGTTTTCGCGATTCCTTTTGTCGTGTTTTTGATTCAAAGAAGATTTACAAAACAACAAGTATTGCCATTGATTATATTATTTTTATTGGGTGGTTTACAAGGGGCTATCGGTTGGATTATGGTAGCGAGTGGCATTAATGAAACGAGTGTATATGTCGATCATATTAAATTATGTCTTCATTTTATGGCCGCGATGCTTTTACTGGCCTATACTTGGAAGTTTATGTTAAATTATTTGAAACCTAATTTTGGTTTTTCAATTTCAAAAAATAGCAACAATCTTTTAATTGTGATGCTGGCAATATTAAGTTTACAGTTGTGTTATGGCGCATTTATGGCCGGTTTACATGCCGGTCCAATGGCAGCACGTTGGCCAATGTTAACTTCTGATTCCTTTTTACCTTCAGGTGGAGATCAATTGGGCGTTTTAAAATGGGTTAGTCATGGTTTAAGTGTTCAGTTTGTGCATAGAGGTTTGGCTTATTTGTTATGTCTTTTGGTTGTCATGTGGTATGTTAAAAATAAAGTCGAAAGATTGTCTAATTGGGCTTTATGGCTCCCTGTACTCATGGTTTTACTACAAACCGTGTTAGGAATTATTACTGTGCTTTATAGCCCATTTAACCAAGTCTTGATTGTGATGGGAACCTTACATCAGTTTGTAGCCATGTTGCTTTGGATGACTTTAACAGGAATTTTATTCATGAGAAGGATAGCATAAACATTTCAAGAAATAGTGCTATTGAAGCAATAATGTATTACTTCCATTTTATGTTTTGTGAGATTTTGGAGCTTGCTTAATAGATTAATTTTCAAGTATAGCCTCCATGATACTTAACTGATTGTTTTCTGGATCTAAAAATGAAACATATTTCCCAATGCCTTGTATTAACCTGGGATTGTCTATGATTTTTCCTCCTTTAGATACTATTTTTTTCATAGCCTCTTCAATATTCTGAACGGAAATAACTAGGCTAGGATGTTTGTCGTGTTCATGATCATTTTTAGGATAAAAACCTCCGTTGATACTTCCCACTTCTTTGGGCCTGCCATTAGTATCCATCTCTGTTGTGGTCGCTAATATGTAATTGCCCATTTCTTCTCCTAAGAGCTTTATTTCCCATCCAAAAACGTGTGTATAAAAGTCGGTTAATTTTTGAGTGTCTTCTATTGGAAGTTCAAAATGTACTACTGGATCTGGATGTTTCATTTGTAAAAAATTAATTTGATTAAAAATTATTACCTTAAAATTGTTAAACAATGCTAATTGCATTTTCTGCTGTAAAGTAGCGTTTAAACGAATGAATTTAAAATGATTTTTGATAGTTTAAATATTGATTTTTAAATGTAAAATCAATTTAAAAATGAATCAATTTAATACTAAAAATGTGTTTTACACTAGATTGATGTGCATCATGAGGAGGATTTGTTATGAAGAATAAGAATGAAAAGCCTGGAGCAAGGAGTTGTAATGGGAAGTCTAAACCAAAGCATATTCTCAAATCTAACTACTGTTAAAGTAAAGATTGTTAACATGTTCTATAATTTATATGCTAAACAAATGACGAATTCTCCAAGAAAAAAATAATTAGTATTGCATTTAAATAAAAAATACATACCCTGGACTATTCGTAATTACTCACTATAATTGTTTTTCAGCAGTCCCTATGTATGGTTCAGTTGTTTGTATTTGATAATAATCAAATGTTAAATAGGGTCTGCTGAAAAACTCAATTTACATCATTTGTAAATCATTTTTAGCAAATAGACTTAAAATTATGATGCTAAAATGGCCATTCAATTTAATTGAAATGATTGGCTAATTCGCTTTGCGTTAGCGGGAGAGGCTTTGTTTGAGCTCATTTTT
>JBIKPL010000290.1:0-4135 GCA_044357485.1 Cytophagales bacterium | reverse complement strand
GGCAACTTGTACCGTTTTGGAGGCAACATTTGCAGCAGAGGTAGTGACGGTTAAGGGTGCGCCAAAAGCATTTCTATTGCCATAGCTTGTGGTGATGGCTTTGGGTAAACCATAGTAGGTTGTTTTGTTTTCAATATTTCCTTTGGGGTCATAACTTAGCAGGGTTACTAAAGTTGCTGATTCACCCATGCTATTGCTTTTATAAAGCGTCATTTTTTGTGGTAAATTGGGTAAACATGCATTGCCATTTACAAAGTTTTCTAGGCTTGTAATGTCTTTTGAGGTGGGGGTATTCATGTCACTTAAACCGCTATAATTACTTACTGTTGTGGTGATTGGGTTCCCATTTAAGTCATATATAATTTCATGTTTTGTCGTGTTGGCATTGATGTAATTTTGTTTTATTTCGACTTCCTCAGTTACCCTGTATACAAAGCCTGTTTTAGACGTGCTTTTTTTAATTTTGCTACTATATGTGGGAGTGTTAAGGCCAGTTTGCATTAAAAATGGTTCTAAGCTAAGCATCGTACTCGTTTCTTGATGGCTTACATTATTTTTAGCGGTAATTTTTTCAAAACAAGCATCACCTTTTAACATGTGTAAGGCTAAGTTTTGATAGGTATATGAAGTGATGGTGGTTCCCCCAACACCATCTGGCTTCTCAATTTCTCCTACTACTTGCATAGGACCTCCTCGTACATAAGTAATGCATGGAAGGGGAGATTTATTTAAGGTGTATTTGCCGGCATCCGATAATTTACAATATTTAAAGCTGATCGTATTGTTGAAACCATCTGTGATTTTGTCCACGACATTTGCATTTGAAAATTGCTGGTAGGTAAATACCGTGGGTGCGTCATAGTAGTTTGTTTCCATCATGACATCTGTTTTGCCATCATTGTTATAGTCAAAACAGGAGAAATATTCTGGTGTTAAAACACCTTTGATTCCCGTTGACTTATTTTCTGATGCGAGTATAAAATTTAGACCGTTTTGCGAGAGGTATAAATTAGTGTTCAAAACATTGTTTTGGTAAAACATTACTATGTCAGCTTTCCCATCGTTATTGTAGTCATTGATAAGTACTTCTGACCAATCGTCGGCCGTATTGACATTTGGTAAATTTACAAGTACGGGGCTGTTGAAGGTTTTGCCATTACACAACATCATATTCCAAATTGGCTTTCCCCCATTAGGCGAATATTGTAAAATGTCTATTAAGCCATCACCATTAAAATCGTCCATAAAGTGCGACACCAAAGGTTGGTAAGCATTTGAATTTACATTCATTACTGAAGCAGGTGCTTTAAATGCCTCACTAAAGCCTTCTTGGGTAATGTTGATGATGATGGCATAATATTGAAATATGGCCATTAATTCAGTTTTCCCATCGCCATTAAAATCGATGGCTTTTAGGGGAGCGTTTAAGGTTTGTAAGTACTGTTGGGGTACAAAACTAAAATTGACAGCCCTAATTATTGCTTTGGCATTATATACGATATAATCAGGGGCATCATTCCCATCAAAATTACCCACAATGAGATTGGTACCGCTGCCTAAAATTTCATCATTGATAGCAAAGGCATTTGCATTTGGTTTTGGGTAAAAGTCTGTATTGTTAAATTCATACACCTTTATCCTCACTACCCCATTTAATTCCCAATGGTAAAGCAATTCTGTTTTTCCATCTTTGTCAATGTCTATTGCATTTAAAGATTGAATGATTAAGCCTGCAATTAGTTTTCCGGAAGCGATGCAATTGCCCTGTTGGTGTAATTGCCAAGAATCATCAGTTTGGTTATAATTGGGGTCTTGACTATGTAATAATTTGTATTTTAAATAGCCTCTTGAAACCGTAAAATAATCTGTTATTCCATCTCCATTAAAGTCTCCTGCAATATATGTTGCTACTTCACCTACATGTGGTTTTGTGGTTGTTGCATTTTCAATAGCGGTGTTTGGTTTGTTTCCCCAATCGATTTTGGTACTATTTAAGGTTGTTGCATCCGAACCTATTTCTATTATTTCAGCTAACCATGAATTTAATTCATCCTTGGCATATTTAAATTCATAACTTTTAAATAAAGCATTATTGGTAAAGATTGTTAAACCAGCCAAAATTTTAGTTTGTGCAATGCTTCCAAATGCAGTATAGCACACATTTTTATCTGTTCGAGTATCGTATAAAAACACTATTTTATTGTAAGGTGCTAATCCTGCTATTTCGTTTCCAGTATATTCAATGGTTTGAATCCAACTTTCCCCCGCGGCTTGTGCGTAGGTGAATTGAATATAATTGCCATTTGGGTCTATTACTTTGTTTATTCGCCATAAAAAGCATTCATTCCCCGCCATTATTCTCGAATCTGCCGTGTTGCCATATTCAATCGTTTTGCCATCTTTTGTGTTTACTATAAAATGGTTGCCAACTTGTTCGGTTTTACTATAATTTTCTACCTCTAGTCCATATATGCTCCCATCGACACCGTAAGTGCCATTTTTGCTTATTAACCTTGCTCCATCTAAGGCAAAGCCAAAGCTTAGGCTTGTTTCATTCGTGGTATTGGTATTGTAATAGATAGATTTAGGCACTTTTGAAATTGCCGATAGTCCGCTGATATCCCAACCTTTTCCCATAAGCCCATTGCCGGCTTGCGCATTGTACCCAATGTTTATACTTGGTTGCATGTGCTCCGTTCCAATCGGAATTGTAATCGGAATCGTATAGGTTGCGGCACCTACCATGTTTACGGATGCTTCTCCAGCAATGGTCCCTACGATATTGGAGGTGCTAAAAACTGATTGGTTTGTTGGTGTACCTGTATTGGATAAACTGCCATATATGGCTTCAGGACTTAAGCTTGTATTGGTCGTAAGTTTGTATTCTCCCTTTTGGGCTAAGGCATAAAATCCCTCTTGAAGTTTTATGTAATCCCTAGCGACATAATACCCTGGTTCGCTGGCGATATTGATGCGTATATTTTTTTGACATTGTGCCTTAACGGTGAATGTAGTTGCATGCGATGCAAAAAAGATAGAAAGTATAGTTAAAAATTTCATGGTATTTGCGGTTGTCAAAATAAAAAAATAGTTAAAATGTGTTGTTTAATGGCATTATTAAATGGTTTTAAGAAAGCTCCACTTGACTTATTTATGCTGTCAAATTTGTAATAACCAATATTGAGTGACCGATACTTTTGTGCTATTCGTTTTGTCGATTTAAAAGTAATCTTCTTATAACAAGCGCAAGGAGATTTTTGTAAAATCACTATTTAATGGTGAAATAGCTTGTTTTCTGACAATGCAGAAGGGTGATTACCTTTATTGATTAATGTTAAACATGTTTCAAAAATTTAAATACAATTATGTTTTGCTAATTGTGTTTGGTTAAATAATTTTTTCAGTTGAAAATTGATATGCAATAATATTTACAAATTGCTAGTATTCAAAGTATTTGTCATTAAAAATCAAATGACCAAAAGATCACCCATTCTCCAAAAACATTCAAGGATTTCGAAGAATGGGCGATTTTATAAATTATACGCCGATTAGTTGAGTATAAGCCTCCGCCGACAATAAAGAGGTCAATTGATTTTGATCCTTAATTTTTAATTTAATCATCCAACCATCTCCATAAGGATCTGTGTTTACCAAGTCTGGTTTTGATTCAAGTAAAGCATTGAATTCTAAAATTTCACCTGAAACAGGCAAAAATAAATCAGAAACGGTTTTTACGGCTTCTACAGTTCCGAATATTTCATCAGCTCCTAAAGTACTGCCAGCACTTGTAATATCTACATATACGATGTCACCAAGTTCTTTTTGTGCAAAATCTGTAACACCCACAAACGCGATGTCACCTTCTACACGAATCCATTCGTGCTCTTTTGTGTAATTTAATTCTGATGGAAAATTCATGCTAATAATTATTATTTATGATATACGAAGTAGACTCTCTTTTAAAAAAAACAAATATAAAGATTAATTTAAAATGTAAGGTAAAATATCACAATCAATTGTTGTTTTTAATATTGTGTTTGCATAACAATGTACCTTGATTTGGCTTTTTCTATATTTTTTAATGGTTTCAATCTCGTTTTTATTTTCTTGCTAAGGTTTTGATTGCCATTTTTTG